>JACQTM010000111.1 GCA_016210825.1 Hyphomicrobiales bacterium | reverse complement strand
TGAGCGATTGCGGGCGCGGCGGCGGCGGCGAAGCCGGCTGCGGTGAGCACAACCAGAATACGGCGTGTGATCATTTTTCTCCCTTTTTTTATATGGCGTTCAGATGAGAAGCTCGCCGGCAGCGAAGCGGCGCGCCTCGTCGGTCCGGGGCGCGGTGAAGAAGGTATCGGCGCCGCCGATTTCGACGATATGGCCGCGGTGCATGAGTACGATTTCCCCGGCGAGCCGGCGCGCTTCGCCGAGATCGTGCGTCGCCATCACGACTTTGATTCCGCGCGCGGCGACGGCACGGATCACATCCTCCAGCGCCTTGGTGGCGGCGGGATCGAGGCTTGCGGTCGGCTCGTCCAGGAACAGGATTTCCGGCTCGCGCGCGAGCGCGCGGGCAAGCGCGAGGCGCTGCTGCTCGCCACCCGACATGCGCCGCGCCGGCCGTTCGCTCAATCCCGCGAGCCCGACGAGATCGAGCAGTTCGGCGACGTGCGCTCCGCGCTTCGCGTGCGGCACGCCGGCGGCGCTAAGCGCATAAAGCAAATTCGCTGCAGCGCTGCGCCGAAGCATTGCCGGGCGCTGGAACACAATGGCGCGGCGCAGTGGTGGTGAATTGGCGCGGCCGCCCCACGTGATGCGCCCGGAGGCCGGCGTCATGAGCCCCATTGCCACGCGCAGCAGCGTCGACTTGCCGGCGCCATTCGGTCCGACGAGCATGGTCGGTGCTCCGGTCGCGAGCGTAAGCGTCAAACGGTCGAGGATCGCCATGTCACCGGCGACGATGGTGACGTCTTCGAGGATGATCGGCAGATCGGTGGCGGGCCCGCGCATGCGCATCATCCCGCGTAGCGCTCGCCGGCGCGGCGCGCGGTCCATGCAAGCGCATTGATGACAACGACGATGGCGATCAGCACCATGCCGAGCCCGATGGCGAGCGGCAGATCGCCTTTGGACGTTTCCAACGCGATCGCCGTCGTCATGGTGCGCGTGAAGCCATCGATATTGCCGCCGACGATGATGACTGCGCCGACCTCCGCCGCCGCGCGGCCGAAGCCCGCCAGCAGCGCGGTCAACAGACTAAAACGGCCGTCCCAAATCAGCGTCGCAACACGTCCGAGCGGTCCGACGTTCATCGCCGCGAGTTCGTCTTGATACTCGACCCAGAGATCTTCGACAGTCTGCCGCGCCAATGCCGCGATGATCGGCGTCACCAGCACTGCCTGCGCGATGACCATCGCTTGCGGCGTGAACAGCAGCCCCCAGGCACCGAGCGGCCCCGAGCGTGACAGCAGCAGATAGATCGTGAGGCCGACGACCACCGGCGGCAGGCCCATTAAGGCGTTGAGCAGCACGATAACGCCATCGCGGCCGCGGAAACGCGTGAGTGCAATCAGTGCGCCGAGCGGCACGCCGATAATGGCCGCGAACAGCACCGCCGAAAGGCTTACGATCAGCGACAGCCGCACGATAGCGATGAGCGCCGGATCGCCGGAGAGGACAAGCTGGAGGGCCGAGGCGTCGGTGGACATGCCATTGGTATCCAATGGATTTCTGTTGCATCCAGACGAAAAATGGTCAATTTTTGCAGCAGATTCATAAATCTGCAGCTACTTGCATGCCGGAACTGCTCACCACGGACGAAACGTCGGCGTATCTGCGCCTGAGCGAGCGCAAGCTTTATGAGCTTGTCGCCAACGGCGCTGTGCCTTGCAGCAAGGTGACCGGACGCTGGTTGTTTCCCAAAGTCGCGCTCGATCGCTGGATCGCTTCCGGCTTCGGCGGCCCGGCGCATCTTGCTTCGGCGACCGCGCCACCGATTATCGGCGGCAGCCAGGACCCGCTGCTGGAATGGGCGCTACGCGAGAGCGGATCCGGCATTGCCAGCCTGCCCGAAGGCAGCGAAGCGGGATTGCGCCGGCTCGCGCGCAACGAGGTGACCGCGGCGGCGATCCACTTGCATCGTCTCGATGGCGAAGGTGACGATGAGGCCGCCAATATCGAGGCGGTCGAGCAAACGCCGGGGCTGCATGACGCAGTGGTGATCGTATTTGCGCGGCGGGAACAAGGACTGCTGGTCGCGCCGCGTAATCCGCTTGCGCTCACCGACATCGCCTCGGTGGCAGGCCGCAAGGCGAGAATGGCGCAACGGCAAAGCGGCGCCGGTGCGCAGCTTCTGCTGCTGTCGATGTTGGCGCGCGCGGGCGTCGCTCCGCAGGACCTCGTTTCCGTCAAACCGGCCTGCGCGACCGGGCCCGATCTCGCGCAAGCGATTCGCTCCGGGCGTGCGGATTGCGGCATCGCGACGCGCGCGGTGGCGCGCGCGGCGGGGCTCGATTTCTTGCCGCTGACGTGGGAGCGGTTCGATCTCGTGCTGCGGCAGCGGGAATATTTCTTGCCACGCGCACAAATTTTGTTCGACTTCATACGCAAACCCGCTTTCCCTGAGCGCGCGGCTGAGCTCGGTGGCTACGATATCGGCGAGGCCGGCCGTGTCCGCCTGGTGAATTAAAGGCGCGCGCCGCGATCGTCTTGCCAAGTAATGACCCGCGGTTATAGTGCGGCCGATTTTCAAGGCAGAGGTGGCCGAGTGGCTTAAGGCGCACAAGCGCGTTTCACGCGCGTCTTTACATTAAGATGCGTGCGCCTTTACGAGAGGCTTTAGGGAGAGGTGGCCGAGTGGCTTAAGGCGCACGCTTGGAAAGCGTGTATACGGGAAACCGTATCGAGGGTTCGAATCCCTCTCTCTCCGCCACTACGCAGAATTGCGATACAACACGCGCATTTTCGCTCTGATGCGCGGAAACCGCCGCGGTAGCGCTGGGCGCCCGGCTCGTTGCTCCGGGTGTCTTGAATCGATGTTGCCTGTTTGGCTTTTTCCTTGAATCAATGTTGCTTGGAAAAGGTCTCAAAATCATTTTTCGACAGCATCGGTCAATTGCCGACATTGCTAGAAGAGCCCTCCAC
>JACQTM010000119.1 GCA_016210825.1 Hyphomicrobiales bacterium | reverse complement strand
GCTCTCCACCGTGCCGCCGACTTCCGGCCTCGTCGCCGTGATGTTTGGCACGCGCTGGCTCGCCATGCTGTTTGGCTTTGCGTTCTTTAGCCACCAGGTCGGGAGTTTCATCGGGGTCTGGCTCGGGGGCGTCGCCTTCGAGCGTTTCGGCTCCTACGACTTTGTGTGGATGCTCTCGATCTTCTTCGGTGTGGCCTCGGCGATCATTAATCTGCCGATCGTTGAAAAGCCGGTGGCACGGCCGGCTTTGGCAGCCGCGGGCGCGGCATGAGAGCTAGCCCGGCACCAGCCTCCCTCGCGCATTGGCGCACGCCGGCCGTCATCCTGCTGTGCGGATGCCTGATCGGCGTTATCGGATTTGGGCCGCGCTCCTCGCTCGGCTTATTCCTCACGCCGATGTCGAGTGCACATGGCTGGGGGCGCGACGTCTTCGCACTGGCGCTCGCCATCCAGATGCTGCTGTGGGGTGCCGCGCAGCCCTTTGTCGGCGCGATCGCCGATCGGTTCGGCCCGGTCAGCGTGCTGTGTGTCGGCGCCATTCTCTATGGCATCGGCCTTGGCTGGATGGCGTATGCGGCGACGCCGGCGGAGCTCCATGTTTCGGCCGGCGTGCTCATCGGTTTTGGCCTCGCCGGCACCTCGTTCACCGTCGTGATCGGCGCCTTTGCTAAACTGTTGCCGACACACTTGCGCTCAATGTCATTCGGCGCCGGCACGGCGGCCGGATCCTTCGGCCAGTTCCTGTTCTCGCCGGTTGCGGTCGCCCTGATCGGCGGTTTCGGCTGGCAACATACCTTGCTGATTTTCGCTGCGGTTATTCTCCTCGTAATGCCGCTCTCGGTCGCTTTGGCGTTTCCGCCCGGCGGACCGCCGTCGGACAGCGCGCGCCAGCAATCAGTCAAGCAGGCGTTATCGGAAGCGCTCGGCCATCGCTCTTATGTGTTGCTCGTGATCGGGTTTTTTACGTGCGGCTTCCAGCTATTCTTCATCACCGTGCATCTGCCGGCTTATCTGGTCGATCGCGGGCTCTCCGTCGATGTCGCCGCCTGGACCATCGCCGTCATCGGCCTGTTCAATATCGTGGGCTCGCTATCTTCCGGCTGGCTGAGCGACAAAATGCCGAAGCGCTATCTCTTGGCGCTGATCTATTCGCTGCGCTCGGTCGCGATCCTCGCTTTCATCAGCCTACCGGCGTCATGGGGCTCGGCAATCGCGTTCGGCGCGGTGATCGGGCTTCTGTGGCTGTCCACGGTGCCGCCAACCAACGGTCTCGTGGCGGTGATGTTCGGCACGCGCTGGCTGACCATGCTCGCGGGCTTCGCATTTTTCAGTCATCAGGTCGGCGGCTTCCTCGGCGTGTGGCTCGGCGGCGTGATGTTCGAGCGCACCGGCTCCTATGATCTGATCTGGTGGGTCGCCATCCTGCTCGGCATCCTGTCGGCGCTCATTAATATGCCGATCGTCGAGAAGCCGGTGGCGCGGCCGGCCGCCGCCATGACGTGATCGCCGGGCTCGCGGGCGCGGTCGACCTGCCGGGGAGCGTCGCTCCTATTATTTTGCGCGGGGTGTCGCTTTTGGGCATCGGCTCGGTGACGTGTCCGCGAAAGGCCTGCCGCGCGGGCGTGGAAAGGGCAGGAAAGCGGTCTGGACCTCGCAAAATTGCAGGCGATGGCTGGCGAATTTGCCCCATTCAGAGGCGATTGCGCCCGCACTCCACACCCTCGGCTCGCGGCTTTCGCGGCTGAATCGTGGTCAAGATTGGGTGAAGGCGTTCAGGATTCATCCACAAAGTTGAGGGATGATCCGCACCCGGTATGGTAAGAAAAGTCTTAATCGTATGACTTTTGGGTTGTGAGTGGGGTCTCCGATGCTGCGTATCGCCCTGGCTTTGATTGGTCTCGTGGTCGCGTTCCCCGCCTTGGGTGAACCGATGAATGCAAGCGAAGCGCGCCGTTTCGTTGTCGGCAAGCTGTTCAATTTCACCTGCTTTGAGGGCACGCGCGGGGTCGGCCGCGTGCATGCGGATGGCTCGGTCGTGGGCACCATCCAGTTCCGCGGCGACGGCCCGGTGCGCCACGCTTCGCTGCCATCCGGCACGCTGCTCGCGAAGGGCGAGAATGTCTGCGCGCAGGTTCGCGGCATGCCGTTCCAGCCCTGCTTCAATCTGCAGAAGACGGACGATTACAGTTTCCGCGGTTCGCTGTCCGGCCTGGGCTTTGCCTATTGCGATTTCACCCGCCGCCCACGTCTCGAATATGCGAGCGCGCGCGCCAAGGTAAAACACGACAAGCCGCTGTCACTCTTGCGCCCGACCATCGCGGCGACCGGGCGCGATTAATTTTCGTCACTTCGCCGGAAAGATCATGCACGTCGTCGTGGCGTGGGCGTAAAGCTTGCCGCTCGAATCCTTGAGCGTTGCATCGGCAGTGCCGAGCGTGCGCCCGCGATGCACAATACGCCCTTCGGCGGTGACGCAGCCGGTATCCGCGGTCAGCGGCCGCACCAGGTTTACTTTGATCTCAAGGGTTGTGTAAGCCTCGCCCTTGGCGAGCGAGGAATGCACTGCGCAGCCGAGCGCGGAATCGAGCAAGGTCGCGGCGAAGCCGCCGTGCACGACGCCAATCGGATTGTAGTGCTCGAACTTCGGCATGCCTTCAAACACCGCACGGCCGTTCTCAACCGCGACCAACGCAAAACCCAAGGTTTCCGCGATCGGCGGCGCCGGCAGATCGCCCGCGATGATGCCTTTTAGAAACGATAGCCCGTCATGCGCGAGCAATGTCTGCGCCGGCACAACACCGAAATTGTTCGCCTTCTTATTCATTCGCCGTCCCCAGCCTTGTTTTATACCGGCCCGTCGCGAGCCGGCGCGGCGTCCGCGGCGCGTGCCGGGAACAGCCGACGCTGATAGAGGAGGCCTATGCCCATCAATACCAGACCGAGCCCAACAAGTGACAGAACACGATAAATTCCGGCCAGCCCCGCCATGTCCACGAGGAACACCTTGCCGATGGTAAGGACAATCACTGCCGCGGCCGCAAGGCGCGCCGGTTGCGAGCGTAAATAGAATCCAGCGATCAGCAAGATAACGCCGAATGAAAGCCACACCGCCGAATACGAGTAGAGTTCGGCTTGCGACATGCCGCCACCGGAGAGCACCGGCCCATGATAAAGCGTTCGCACTTCGAGCGATAAATAAGCAAGTGCCAGGATGACGGAGATTGCCGCGGCACAGGCGCGATATTGCATCGGACGAATTGTGCGCGTGACGAGCGCAAGTGCTATTGCGAGCACCGCCGGCAATCCGTATCCGAGCAGAATGAGATTGACGAAGGCGCCGCCCACCGGCTCGCCCGTGAGCAAGGGATTTCTGCTGAAGCCAAGACCGAACACAAGGGCAGCAACGGTCACGGCAGCGACGGCAATCGCGCCAAGGTCGTGGATCATGCTGCGCGAGCGCACGCGCACATGCTCGAGCCCGATCGTCATCGCAATCCCGACCGATACCTGCAGCGCGAGTTCGGCGAGTCCCGCCGAACGGCGGTAGACATCACCGTCGTTCATGAAATGCCGGATTTCCAGAAACGCCAGCAGGACGGTGAAGAGTATGGCTGCGGCCTCCGTCGCCCGCGTGGGTATGTCATCGGCACGCCGGCGCAGAATGCGCCCGGCCACCCAGAACGACAGCGCCGGAACGCCATAGCCATAGAGCAGCCAGTTGAAGATTGGCGTCGTGCCGACGTCTTGCCCGACGATACGCGGCTCGTAGCCGATGCGCGCGATGACGATCGCGACGAGCACAACGATCAGCCAGCGCAGCAGCGGCAATGGCCGTTTCTCGCTGATCCAGGCAACGCCGGGCACCATCAGCGCGAGACCGACGGTGAGCCAGCCCTTCTCAAGCGCGAAGGTGATCGCGAGCGCGAGGGCCGCGACCGTGGCGGCGGCATGAATTGCGCCGGCAGCGGCAACGCCGGGAGATGGCGCACGTTTCAAGAGCGTCTCGGTCGCCCAGCCGAACAGCGCCGCGAGCAAGAGCGCAATCGCGGCGAAGGAAACGGAGCGCTCGAAACCGGCGATGCGGTAATAAAGCGCGATCAGGATGGCGATCGGCGCAAGCACGCCGCATGCGGCCCACAGGATCGCGAGCGGGGGACGGTTGGCGCGCGCCTGGGCGAAAAATCCGGCGAGGCCGAACAAGGCCGCAAAGCCCGCACCAAACACAAGATGCAATCCGACATCCGTCCGCATCGGTTCGGGTGCTATATTGAGGACGGCGCCGCCGGGCACGATGAGGTTTCCGGCGGTCGGGTACACCGCCCATTGCGCGAGGATCACGGCAACGAGCGCCGCCGCGGCCGGAATCGCCGCCGTTGCCGCCGGTGCGCGCCAGGCGAGCGCAATCGTCGCAACCGCGAGCAGGGTGAAGGCCGCAAGCGCCAGGGCTTCGTGACGGCTCGCCAGCACGAGCAGCGTGGCGGCGAAAAGATAAGCGGCGAGGGCGAACGACGACACGCCATCGATCTTTCTGCCCTCGGCCTGCGGACCGTAGAGAAAACCTGAAACGATCAATGCGGCGGCGAGGGCGAATCCCGCTATTGCGTGGAAGGTATGCGGCGCCAAGGCCACGACGCGCATGGCTTCAAGCCCCGGCAAAATCCACAGCACGCCCGCAATAACCGCAGTAATGGCGAGCCAGCGCCAAAGCCGCACGCGCGCCAGCGCGAATGCCGCGGCGGTGACGACT
>JACQTM010000112.1 GCA_016210825.1 Hyphomicrobiales bacterium | reverse complement strand
GGCGCCGGGCGCGACTGGCACCGGAAAAGGCCGTGCGGCGATTGATTCAGCCGCCCTCGCCCGCGCGTCCGCTGGCAATGCATCGCGCTTGGCCAGCGCCTCGCGGCGAAGCTTGGCTTTCATTTCGGAAGCGGTGTCGGGTTGAGACGCAGTCATCGACAACTTCATTATTCTGTCATCGCCGGGCTTGTCCCGGCGATCCCGATAAGGGACGCACGGCATTGCCATTCTAAGCGAGATCACCGGGTCTCGGCGCTGCGCGCCGGCCCGGTGAAGACGAAATCAGTGCGGAGCCGCGATGGCCGTCGGAGTGCTCGACCCCGGGAACCTACAGAAGTAGGTGGGCGCCATATGTCCGGACCCAGGGGCCCAGTCAGGGACAGCTCCCTTCAGGATCGTAAGGCCCCGGGAGTATGACTCCGTCGCACCCCGCAGCCCCGCATGGCTAATGTAGCCCCGCGGGCATGCATGCGCCACTTGCACTTATCAACCCATGACTCCGCCGCCATTGCCGATCGTCTGGTTAAGGCGGCGCGTGAGACCTTCGATACGGTCGGAGGCGGCATTGAGCGCCGCCGCGACCGCGGCTTGCGTTGCCTTGGCGCGATCGGCGGAGACCACGCGCGCGTCCTGCAGTGCCGTGAGTTCCTCTTCCACGAGGCGCAACCGTTTTCCAATCTCAACCAGTTCGTCGGCCAAGGTTAGCGCCGCCATGACGGTGAGGCGGGTGTCGCCGATCTCGCCAAAATTGCCACGTAATTGTTCGATGCGCTGATCGATGTCTTTCGCAAGCCGCATCAGATGCGTTTCCTGTCCGTCCTCGCAGGCCATGCGATATTCGCGGCCGTTGATGATGACAGTGACTTGCGACATGACCTTACCGGCTTCCCAAATGGTATTTAGCGGTCGTTGGCCTCGAGCACTGCGCGGATGGTGTCGATGGCTGCATCCAGCCTGCGCGCGATCTCGCGGTTGGTCGTGGCGAGACGGCGCGAATGGGCGGCTGCCGCGTCAAGATCGGCCGCGAGCTTCGAGCGGTCGGTGCCGAGCGCCTGGATCTGAGCCGCGAGCGATTCCTCGCCGCGATCCGCCTCCTGCCGCCGCTCGACCGCAGCTTCCAGCGCATCGAGCGCCAAAGCGAGGCGCTTGGTAGCGTTATCGATCACGCTGGTGTCGCTCATCGCCTCAAATTGTGTTGAACGACCAGATATTTAGACAAAGAATCTAGATTGTAGTTGAAATGTCGTCAACGTTTGCGCGCAATCCTGGCTGTATTTTCCCGTGTCATCTGTGCATAGCGGCCACACGGCGGGCGACCGCAGATTGGACTTAAGGCTCCCGCATGTTATGTCCGCCGCCACCGACCGACATTGGTCCCGATGATCGCATCCGCCCAGGCGGCGGCAGCCGCCACGCCACCCTCTGAGCTCGAAGGTCATTCCGCGATGCCGCGCGCCGACCACGACCGCATGGCGAACGCCATCCGCGCGCTCGCCATGGATGCGGTCGAACAGGCGAAGTCGGGCCATCCCGGCCTACCCATGGGCGCGGCCGATATCGCGACGGTGCTTTTCTCGCGTTTCCTGAAATTCGATCCGGCCGATCCGCGCTGGCCCGATCGCGACCGCTTCGTGCTTTCAGCCGGTCACGGCTCGATGCTGATTTACGCCGTGCTGCATCTGACCGGTTACGAAGCGATGACGCTGGATGAGATCAAGCGATTTCGGCAGATCGGCTCGAAGACGCCCGGGCATCCGGAAAACTTCATCACGCCGGGGGTCGAGACGACCACCGGCCCGCTCGGGCAAGGCCTCGGCAATGCGGTCGGCATGGCAATCGCCGAACGGCATCTCGCGGCGATATTCGGCAGCGACGTCGTCGATCATAGAACCTATGTGCTTGCCTCCGACGGCGATCTAATGGAAGGCGTCGGCCAGGAAGCAATCGCACTCGCCGGCCATCTCAAGCTCAACAAACTCATCGTGCTGTTCGACGACAATGGCATCACCATCGACGGGAAACTGTCGCTGTCGGATTCGGTTGATCAGGTGAAACGTTTTGAAGCTGCGGGCTGGCGCAGCGAACGTATCGATGGCCATGATCCCGACGCCATCGCCGCAGCAATCGAGAAGGCACAAGGTTCGGATCGCCCGACCATGATCGCCTGCCGCACGACAATTGGTTTTGGCGCGCCGAACAAGGCCGGGAGCGAGAAGGCCCATGGCTCCCCGCTGGGGCCGGACGAGATCGCTGCCGCGCGAAAAAAACTTGGCTGGGACTATCCCGCATTCGAGGTTCCGGAGGACATCCGTGCGCTATGGCGCAAGGCGGGCAAGCGCTGCAACGACGCGCATAAGGCTTGGGAGAAACGCGTCGCCGCAATGGCCGCGGACAAGCACAGCGAATTTAAGCGGCGTCAACATGGCGAGCTTCCCAAAACGCTGACCCAGGCCGTGCGTGCCGTGAAGGAGAAACTCGCGACCGAGCCGAAAAATATCGCCACGCGCGCGTCGTCGGAATTTGCGCTCGAAACACTGGTCGAGGCGGTGCCGGAAATGATCGGCGGCTCCGCGGATCTGACCGGGTCTAACAACACGCGCACCAAGTCGATGAAAACGATGACGGCCGCCGACTATTCCGGCCGTTTTATTCATTACGGCGTTCGCGAGCACGGCATGGCCGCCGCGATGAGCGGCATGGCGTTGCATGGCGGGGTTATTCCCTATTCCGGAACCTTCCTTGTCTTCTCCGATTATTGCCGGCCGGCGATCCGCCTCGCGGCGCTGATGGGCGAACGGGTCATTTATGTGATGACGCATGACTCGATCGGGCTTGGCGAAGACGGCCCGACACATCAGCCGGTCGAGCATCTTGCCGCCCTGCGCGCCATTCCAAACCTTCGTGTCCTTCGCCCCTGTGACGTTGTCGAGACCGTCGAATGCTGGGAACTGGCGCTGCAAGCCAAGGATGCGCCGAGCGTGCTTGCGCTCACGCGTCAGAATCTGCCGCAACTGCGGCTCGGCCATGAGGAGCGCAACCGCTGCGCTGCCGGCGCCTATGAGATCGTTCCCGCGCAGGGGCGAGCGATGGCCTCGATATTCGCCTCGGGCTCGGAAGTGGCAATCGCCGTCGAGGCACGTAAGTTTCTGCACGAACGCGGCGTCGCCGCCCGTGTTGTCTCCGTGCCGTGCTTCGAATTGTTCCGCGCTTTGTCCGAGGAACAGCGTCAGGACATCATCGGCATTGCGCCGGTGAAGGTTGCGGTCGAAGCCGGCGTTCGCCAGGGCTGGGACGAAATCATTGGCCAGAATGGCGCCTTCATCGGCATGACGACATTCGGCGCCAGTGCTCCCTATAAGGACCTTTATCGCCACTTCGGCATTACCCCCGAGAAGGTGGCGGCGGCGGTCATTGGCAAGCTCGGCAAGCCTTGAGGAAGCTCAAGCGTCCGTTCCGGTGCATTGCGCTATGAAGCCAATTGCGTCAAAAGACATGCGCCAAAAGATATGCGCCTGATGGGATTGTTAATTAAGGAGTGTCACGGATGACGGTTCGGGTCGCCATCAACGGGTTCGGACGCATCGGGCGCAATATTTTGCGCGCCATCGCCGAGGCCGAGCGCAAGGATATCGAGGTCATTGCGATTAACGATCTCGCGCCGGTCGAAACCAACGCGCATCTGCTGCGCTTCGACAGCGTGCACGGTCGCTTCCCCGGAGAGGTTACCGTTAAGGGTGACACGATCAGCCTCGGCAATGGCGCGATCAAGGTTACCGCGGTGAAGGACCCGGCGACGCTGCCGTGGAAGGAGCTCGGGGTCGATATCGCGCTCGAATGCACCGGCATCTTCACGGCGAGGGACAAGGCCTCGGCGCATCTGACCGCCGGCGCCAAGCGCGTGCTCGTCTCAGCGCCCGCCGAGGGCGCCGATCTCACCGTGGTCTACGGCGTCAATCACGACAAGTTGACTTCAGCGCACAAGGTCGTCTCCAACGCCTCGTGCACGACCAATTGTCTCGCGCCGATCGCGAAAGTGCTCAATGACGCCATCGGTATCGAGCGCGGTTTCATGACCACGATCCACGCCTACACCAACGATCAGCCCTCACTCGACCAGGTGCACAAGGATCTCTATCGCGCGCGCGCGGCGGCGCTGTCGATGATCCCAACTTCCACCGGTGCGGCGAAAGCGGTCGGCCTTGTGCTGCCGGAACTCAACGGCAAGCTCGACGGCGTCGCCATCCGCGTGCCAACCCCGAACGTGTCGGCGGTGGATTTCAAGTTCGTGGCGAAGAAGACGACGACCAAGGACGAGGTCAATGGCGCGATCAAGCGCGCGTCCGAGCAACAGCTCAAGGGTATTCTCAGCTACACGACGGCGCCCAATGTCTCCATCGACTTCAACCATGATCCGCACTCCTCCATCTTCCACATGGATCAGACCAAGGTGTTGGACGGCACACTGGTGCGAGTGATGTCCTGGTATGACAACGAATGGGGTTTCTCCAACCGCATGGCCGACACGGCGGTGGCGATGGGGAAGCTGGTTTAGAGCAATTCCCGGGCGCGGCGCAGCACAAAGTGTTGCGCTGCAGACCCGGGACCCAGACGATGGGTTCCGGATCAGCGGTGCACCGTTTCACGCTGCACCGCATCCGGGACACGAGACCTCCGAATGTCCAATTTCCGCACGCTCGATCAGGCCGATGTTAAGGGCAAGCGCGTCCTTTTACGCGTCGACCTCAACGTGCCGATGGAGAACGGTAAGGTGACGGACATAACGCGCATCGAACGTATGGCGCCGACCGTTACCGAGATCGCCGACAAGGGCGGCAAGGTTATCTTGCTTTCCCATTTTGGCCGGCCGAAGGGCCCCGACCCGAAGGAGTCGCTAAAACCGGTCGCCGCTACTTTAGCAAAATTCGTCAAACGCCCGGTCGCATTCGCCGAGGATTGCATTGGTGCGCCCGCGGAAAAAGCAATCGGTGCAATGAAGCCGGGCAACATTCTCTGTCTCGAGAATACGCGCTTCCACAAAGAAGAAGAAATGAACGATCCGGCTTTCGTCGCGGAACTGGCGAAACTCGGCGATATCTATGTCAGCGACGCGTTTTCGTCGGCGCATCGCGCGCACGCGTCTACCGAAGGCCTTGGACACAAGCTCCCGACGTTCGCCGGGCGCACCATGCAGGCGGAATTGGAAGCACTCGCCAAAGTACTGGAGACGCCACAGCGTCCGGTCGCTGCCATCGTCGGTGGCGCCAAGGTTTCGACCAAGCTCGAGCTGCTTGGCAACTTGCTGGAAAAAGTCGATGTGCTCATCATCGGCGGTGCGATGGCCAACACGTTTTTGGCAGCGCAAGGCAAGAAGGTCGGAAAGTCGCTCGTCGAGGGTGAACTCGTAGCAACAGCACGTGCGATCATGGACAAGGCCAAGTCCGCGCACCGCGAGATCGTGCTGCCGGTGGACGCCGTGGTTGCGCAGAAATTCAAGGCGAATGCGACATCGAAGGTCGTCGATACCGATCATATCGGCGAGAGCGATATGATTTTGGATATCGGCCCGCGCAGCGTCGAGCACGTCGTTTCGGTTCTAGCGCGGGTAAAAACGCTGGTGTGGAACGGGCCTTTCGGCGTCTTCGAGATGGAGCCGTTCGACAACGGCACAATTGAAGTGGCGGAAGCCGCGGCGGAACTCACACAGGCCGGCAAGCTTGTAACCGTCGCAGGCGGTGGAGATACGGTCGCCGCGCTCAACGCGGCCGGTGTTGCGGATCGTTTTACCTATGTATCCACAGCCGGCGGCGCCTTCCTCGAATGGCTGGAGGGAAAAAAGCTGCCCGGCGTCGAGGTGTTAAGGGTGAAAT
>JACQTM010000107.1 GCA_016210825.1 Hyphomicrobiales bacterium | reverse complement strand
GGGCACCGCACCGGCAACCGGTTGCTGTCCTGGTTTGTCGCCTCGGTTTTCCGGGTTACCTTCAGCGACATCCTGTCCGGCTATCGCGTGTTTTCCCGCCGCTTCGTCAAATCGTTTCCAGTGCTTTCGGGCGGCTTCGAAATTGAAACCGAACTGACCGTGCATGCACTCGAGCTCGAATTGCCGGTCGCGGAGTTTTCGACGCCCTATTACGCGCGTCCGCACGGTTCGGCGTCAAAGCTGAGCACGTGGCGCGATGGATTCCGGATTCTCTTCACGATTGTGAAAATGTATCGCTCGGAACGCCCATTGTCGTTCTTCACGGCGCTGGGTATTGCGCTCGCCATTGCTGCGATCGGTCTCGCCATTCCGATCTTCGTGACCTTCCTCCAAGAGGGTATCGTCCCACGATTACCGACCGCGATATTGTCCACCGGACTGATGCTGCTCGCCTGCCTCGCCGTCGCCTCGGGGCTGATCCTCGACACGGTGTCGCGCGGGCGGCGGGAAATGAAGCTGCTTGCGTATCTGGCGCAGCGTGCGCCAGGCGAGGATTGGGACCGGCGGAAAGCTTGAGCGAGTAGGACCTTGCGCGAAATCGTCCGCACCAACGACGTCGTCCTGATCTCCGCCATCGAGGCGCTGCTCACCGGCGCCCGGATTCCCCATATGGTCCTCGATCAAAACATGAGTGTTCTGGAGGGCTCACTCGGCTTTCTCCCTCGCCGCTTGCTGGTGGAGGATGACGACGTGGCTCGCGCCCGAAAACTCCTCGCGGATGCGGGGCTCGGTCACGAGCTTCGATCCGATGCCAGCTAAACGCGGCGGCCCCGGCATCACCGAGGACACCGTTCTGGGTGGCAGGTTGCGGCTGCTGCAGCCCCGCCGTGGCCATCGCGCTGGCCATGACGCCATCCTGCTCGCGGCGTCGGTTTCCCCGCAGGCCAGCGGTCACCTCGTCGATCTCGGCGCCGGCGTCGGCACGGCCGGCCTCGCGGCGGCGGTGCGTAATGCAAGATTGAAAGTCACACTCGTTGAGATCGATCCAAGCCTTACTGCATTGGCGAAGCAAAATATTCTGCTCAACGCATTGAGCCGGTGCGCGCGAGCAATATGCCTGGACGCAACGACAACAGCACGGTCATTCACCGCAGCAGGGCTGCCGCCGGAGTCCGCCGATCATGTGATCATGAACCCGCCTTTCAATGTCATGTCGCGCCAGCAGATGTCTCCCGTGGCCGCCCGGCGCAAGGCGCACTCCACACTAGCCGGCACATTGGTTGCGTGGACGAAGACCGCATTGAGGCTGCTGCGACCATCCGGCACTCTGACATTGATCTGGCGAGCGGACGGCCTTGCGGAGGTGCTCGCGGCACTTCCGATTTCTTTCGGGGCCATTGCCGTACTGCCAATTCACGCACGCGCGGATCAACCGGCGATTCGTGTGATCGTTCGCGCGCTCAAGGGCCGCCGCACCCCGCTGACGCTGCTGCCGGGATTTTCGCTGAATGACAGGCAGGGCCGCCCGCTCGAAGCGGCCGAAGCTATACTTCGCCGCGGCGAGGCGCTGCCTCTCGTCGAACGCTAGGTCAGGGTCGGATGATGCTCATGTTCGCCGCTGTCGATTTCCTTTTGGCCCCGTGGAGCCGCAAAGTGCGAAAACATGGCAAGCGTCATGATGATGAGCACAAGGAGGGAGGTTTTCACGGCCATTCTCTCCGTTTGGCCGCCACAACGATTGACGGCGAATATTGCTCCGTTGGAAGAGAAGCGCCGCGGGAGTAAATTTTACGTAACTTGTGCGCAGCTTAGACACACTTTATGGCATCGACATGACTACGAATGGAGCACGGACCACGTTGCTAGGATTGCTCGAACGGCTGTTGCCGCAACGGTTTCGCGCGGGGACCGCAATTGTACCGGTGGTGCGGCTGACCGGCGTTATCGGATTCACGACGCCGCTCAGGCCCGGCCTGACCCTGTCGAGCGTGGCGCGATCGCTGGAGCGCGCCTTCTCCGTACGCCGTGCGCGTGCGGTGGCGTTGGCGATCAACTCGCCGGGCGGCTCGGCGGTGCAAGCGCATTTGATCCATCAGCGCATCCGGCAGCTCGCCAAGGACAAGAAATTGCCGGTTCTCGCCTTCATCGAGGATGTCGGCGCATCCGGCGGCTACATGATCGCCTGCGCCGGCGACGAGATCATCTGCGATCCGTCCTCGATCGTTGGCTCCATCGGCGTCATCGGCGCTACTTTCGGCTTCCAAATGCTCCTGGAAAAAATTGGTGTCGAGCGGCGCGTCTATACGGCAGGCGAGCATAAATCGATGCTCGACCCGTTCCTGCCGGAAAATCCCGACGATGTGCGGCGGCTGAAAGCCATTCAGTCCAACATCCACGAGCGTTTCATCGCGCTGGTCAAGGCAAGCCGTGGCGCGAAGCTAACTGGCCCCGAATCGGCCTTGTTTTCCGGGGAATATTGGAGTGGTGAAAAGGCCCTTGAGTTGGGTCTCGTTGACCGGCTTGGCGATCTGCGCGCAACCTTGCGCGAGCGCTTTGGAGAAAAAGTGATGACGCCGCTGATATCGGAGCGCAGCTTTTTCGGACGCCCAACACCCGGCGTTGCCTCGTGGCGCAGGGACACGGTTTATCCAAGCCTTGGTGAGGACATTGTTTCCGCCATTGAAACCCGCGCGTTATGGGCGCGCTATGGACTTTAGCGCCCTGGGAGAAGTGACATGCCGTTTCCAGCCGTACCGACATTACTTGCTTGGGTCGTTGGAACGATTGGCGCCGCTGCTCTGGCGAAATTTATCGCCAAGGAACACCGGCGCGTGAATGCCGATCTCGAATCAGTCCGTGCGCGCGCGGCCAAGCGTTCCGATCAACCGCCGTTGACGCTCAAGCGCGATCCGAAGACCGGAATCTATCGGCCGCAATAATCCCGCCGTTAATTACCGCGGCGCGGATCCCACGGTCCCGGCGCGGCATCGGCTGAATTGGAGCGTGGGCGTGGTGCTGCCGAGCCCCATGGGCCGGAGCCATCGCCGCCTTCCAATGGCGGCCGTCCGGGTAGGAAGGGCTTGTCCCCACCTTCGTCTGACGGCTGTTCGCCAACTTGCTCTTCGCTACCCGTTGGTTCCGGCAAGGCAAGCGGCCCCGGGTCATGACCGCCCGCGAACTCCACCAGCGCCGCCACCCGGCGATCGACCGATGGATGGGTGGCGAAGAGATCGGCGAAGCCCTCGCGCGGATTGTCTACGCACATCTCCATCACCGCCGATGTCGCGCCGGGAAGCTCGCCGCGCCCCTCAATTTTGCGTAACGCCGAAATCATCGCATTCGGATTCTTGGTCAACTCCACCGAGCCGGCGTCCGCCAGAAATTCACGCGAGCGCGACAATGCAAGTCGAATAACGATGGACAGCAGCCAAGCCAGCGCGATCAACACGATCGCAATAAGGATGGCGGCACCGGCCCCGCCCTTGCGATCGCCGTCACCGCGGCCCCGTCCCATGCGGAACCCGCCACCCCAATTGAACAACAGGCGGAAGAACATCTCGGCGAAGAACGAGACAACCCCCGCGATGATGACAGCGATCACCAGCATGCGCACGTCGCCGTTGCGGATATGGGTTAGTTCGTGACCGAGCACGGCTTCGACTTCCGGATCATCCAGACGTTCAAGCAGGCCGGTCGTCACCGTAATCGAATATTGCTTCTGGTTGAGGCCGGTCGCAAAAGCATTGAGCGCCCCCTCATCCATAACCTTGAGCTTTGGCATCGGGATGCCGCGCGAGATGCAGAGATTCTCAAGAAGATTGTAAAGCCGCGGCTCATCCCGGCGCGACACCTCGCGGCCGCCGGTGATTGCGTCGATCATCGCCTGATGGAACTTGTAGGCGATCAGCATCCATACGATCGCGCCGATGGTGGCGAATGGCAGGGCCGCGGCGAGATCGCGCATGGCGGCGGCGATCAGCCAATCGAGCGGCGCATCGCGCGTCATCGCCTCGCCAACCAAAGCCCCGGCAAAGACCATGACATAGACAAGAAAGAATAGCCCAATCAGAAGCGCGATCGAGCGCCGGCGGTTCGACTGGATATGCGAATAAAGTCCATAGGCCGCCATGGTCGAAGCGCCCTTATCGTGCCGGCAGGCCGGCGCGCGTTAGAACTTGACCTGCGGAGCTTGATCGAGTTCCGCGCGCTTCTCGCCGAGATCGAAGAATTCCTTTTGCGTAAAACCAAGTGACGCGGCGAACAGCGCCGCCGGGAATTGTTGGATGCCGGTGTTGTATTCCTGGACGGCGTTGTTGAAGAACCGGCGCGCGGCCGCGAGCTTGTTCTCGATGTCGGACAATTCGTTCTGTAGCTGCTGGAAATTCGCGCTGGCTTTCAGGTCCGGATAGGCCTCCGACAGCGCGAATAACTGCCGCAGTGCGCCCGATAGTACATTCTCGGCGGCGGCCTGGGCGGCCGGGCCTTGCGCGGCAATCGCGGCGTTGCGTGCCTTTACCACCGCATCGAGTGTGCCGCGCTCATGCGCCGCATAGCCCTTCACCGTCTCGATCAGATTGGGGATGAGATCGTGGCGTTGCTTGAGCTGAACATCGATATCGGCGAAAGCCTGATTGACCCGCTGCCGCATACCGACGAGCCCATTGTAGATCACAACGATCCAGAGCACGAGCACGACGATCAATCCGAGAATGACCATGGTCGAAGTGGACATGAAATGAGCTCCCAATCGGAAAAATAACAGCCGGGACGCGACAGAACCCGCAGACGATGCCTAAATTACGACGGCGAAGATAGCACCTTTTCCCGCGCCGGAAGATGACGGCAGCGGCGATATTCAGGTCTGGCAGACTCGACAAAAAAAGGTCGAGCGCCCGTTTTGCACGATGCGCTTAATCGTTCCGCGGCAGCCGGGCGTCGGGCATGGCTCGCCTTCACGGTCATAGACACGAAAATTGTGCTGGAAGTCGCCGAGCGCCCCATCCGTGCGGCGATGGTCGCGTAACGACGAACCGCCCGCCCCGATGGCGTCGTTGAGCACCGCCTTGATCGCAGTCACGAGACGCTTCGCGCGTTCATTCGCCGCGCCCGATCGCGTTGCAATGGTCGAAGCCAATCGTTTCGGCGACAGCCGCGCCCGGCTGAGCGCTTCGCAGACATAAATATTTCCCAACCCCGCCACCACCTTCTGATCGCTGAGCGCTGCCTTGAGACTCGTCTTTTTACCGGCGCAAGCCGCGGCAAGCATCGCCGCATCGAATGCGTTGCCGAGCGGTTCGGGACCGATGGCGCGTACACGCGGATCATCATCAAGCGCTGCGCGCGCGACGAGGTTCATAAAGCCGAAGCGGCGCGGATCGTTGAATACGATGGTCGCACCCGAGGACATGTGAAAAATCACATGATCGTGCGTACGCTGTCCGGAGCGTTCGTGATGAAATTGGCCGGGCGTCGCACTTTCGCCGTCGCGCATCACGCGAAACGAACCGGACATGCCGAGATGCATTATCAGCACCTCGCGGTTGGACAAGTCCACGAGAAGATATTTTCCGCGCCGCCCTAATCCCGTGACCGTCGTGCCTTCGAGGCGCTTGGCAAAGTTTTTCGGCAGCGGCCAGCGCAAATCGGCGCGCCGCGCCTCGACGGTCTCGAATCGCGCGCCTTGCATGGCAGGCTCGAGTCCACGGCGTACGGTTTCCACTTCAGGAAGTTCAGGCACGGGCGTTCACCTTTCCAACCGATCCACGGTGGGACGTGATAGCGCCCTGAACGGCATCGCGCTATGGTCTTGCCGGAAAGGACGCTTGTTATGCGTGATAATCCGAGCGAGACCCATTTCGGCTTCCGGCAGGTGCCGCTCGAGGACAAGCAAGGATTGGTGGACGACGTTTTCCACCGGGTGGCGCGCCGTTACGACCTGATGAACGATGTGATGTCGGGCGGCCTGCATCGCGCCTGGAAAGACATTCTGGTCAATGCCGTCAATCCGCCAAGGAGCAATCATCCCTTCCATCTACTCGATGTCGCCGGCGGTACTGGCGACATCGCGCTGCGTGTCATCGCCGCGGGCGGCCCAGGCACACGCGCGACGGTGGTCGATCCGAACGGCGATATGCTTGGCGTCGGGCGCGACCGCGCGGCACGCTTGGGCTACGAGGCGACAATCGCCTTCACCGAAGGCAATGCCGAAGCACTGCCATTCGCCGAAAAATCATTTGACGCTTACAGCATCGCCTTCGGCATCCGCAACGTGCCGCGCATCGAAGCGGCGCTTGCCGAAGCCTTCCGCGTGCTCAAAATCGGCGGGCGTTTCTTGTGCCTGGAATTCTCGGCAGTGGACGTACCCGGCCTCGACCGAATTTATGATCTCTATTCCTTCAACGTCATCCCCGCGATTGGCCGCCTCGTCGCCGATGATGCTGAGGCCTATCGGTATCTCGTTGAATCGATCCGGCGGTTTCCCAAGCCAAAAATTTTCGCGCAGATGATCGCGGCAGCCGGGTTCCGGCGCGTCACCTCTCAGCCGATCAGCGGCGGCATCGTCGCGCTGCATTCAGGCTGGCGGCTCTAACGCGCCATTTGCTTCGCCCCGTGATCTCTGCCCTCGCCCATCTGACCCGCCTCGGCCGCGCCGGCTTCGTGTTCGCGCGTGAAGGTGTGTTCGGGCTCGTCGATGCCGCACCATTGCCGTTGCCGGCGCGCCTTGGCCTACGCCTCGCCCGCCTGATCGAGCGGCCGACACATGAAGGTAGTGCCGGGCGGTTGTCGGCGGCGCTGACGCGGCTCGGGCCGACTTACGTCAAGCTCGGCCAATTCCTGGCTACGCGGCCGGACGTGGTTGGCGTCGCGCTTTCCCGCGATCTTGAATCGCTCCAGGACAAGATGGCGCCGTTTCCGCAGCGGGACGCCGAGGCCGCAATCATCAAGGCTTTCGACCGTCCCTTGGCGCAAAGCTTCACGAGTCTCGGGCCCGCGGTCGCGGCAGCTTCGATCGCACAGGTGCATCGCGCCGAGGTTGCTGGACCGTCCGGGCCGCGCCCCGTTGCCGTCAAGGTGCTCCGTCCCGGCATCGAGCGGCGCTTCAAGGCCGATCTCGATGCGTTCGCCTTCGCGGCGCGTAATGCGGAAAATTTGTCCGCCGAGGCGCGGCGTTTGCGGCTACGCGAAGTGGTGGCGACGCTGGCGCGGTCGGTGGCGCTGGAAATGGATTTGCGGCTCGAGGCCGCCGCCCTCTCGGAGATGGCGGAGAACATCAAGGACGATCCGGACTTTCGCGTACCGTCGGTTGATTGGGAGCGCACAGCGAAGGACGTTCTCACGCTCGAATGGATTGAGGCCACGCCGTTCTCCGATCGCACAGCGCTCGAAGCCAAGGGATTCGATCTGCCGGCGCTCGGGCGCGCGGTGATACAGTCTTTTCTGCGTCACGCGCTGCGCGATGGCTTCTTCCACGCCGACATGCATCCCGGAAATCTCTTCGTCGACGACGCCGGCCGCATCATCGCCGTCGATTTCGGCATCATGGGACGGCTTGGCCCCAAGGAGCGGCGGTTCCTGGCTGAAATCCTCTATGGCTTCATCACCCGCAATTACCAGCGCACGGCGGAGGTGCATTTCGAGGCGGGCTATGTTCCCTCGCACCATTCCGTTGCAAGCTTCGCCCAAGCGATCCGCGCCATCGGCGAGCCGATCCACAATCGCACCGCCGAAGACATCTCGATGGCAAAGCTCTTGATGCTGCTGTTCGAGGTCACCGGCTTGTTCGACATGCGCACACGGCCCGAGCTGCTCCTGTTGCAGAAGACGATGGTGGTGGTCGAAGGCGTCGCGCGTTCATTTGATCCGAAGCTCGACATGTGGACCGTTGCCGATCCTGTCGTGCGCGAATGGATCGAGCGTCACCTCGGCCCGGTCGGCCGGGTCGAGGACGCGGCCGAAGGCGCCGCCGAGGTCGGGCGTTTCCTCAGCGGGGTGCCGGCGCTGCTCGGCCGGGCAGCCGTGCTGATCGAGCAGCTTGATACGATTACCCGGGATGGTCTCGTGCTGGCGCCGGAAACCGTCGCGGCCATCGGCCGCGCCGAAGCACGCCGGAACCGCTGGTCGGCAATTGCCCTATGGGTAATCGCCATTCTGCTGGCTTGGATGGGGATCGCTCTATTCTGGTGATTGCATTGATTGCAATGCAATCATTTGCTAAGAATGGCGCCCCTCCAGGGACTTAATCCATGGCTAGCCTCACCATCCGCAAGCTCGACGACGCCCTGAAAAAACACCTGCGCATGCGGGCGGCGCGCCATGGCCGTTCCATGGAGGACGAGGCACGCACCATCCTGCGCGGCGCGGTTGCCGGCGATGACGAGCCTGCCGGGCGCGATAGCAACATCAGCAAAGAGCAGTCCGTTAAGCCCACCAGGCGTAAGCCGGATGAAGCCGGGCAAATCGCGGCCGCCCCGCTTATTGCCGGGACGCGGCAAGTCCTGCTCATCATCGGCGGCGGCATCGCTGCGTATAAGTGCCTCGACCTGATCCGGCGGCTGCGTGAACGCGCCTATCGTGTGCGCGTGATTATGACGCGGGCCGCGCAGGAATTCGTGACGCCCTTCTCCGTTGGCGCGCTGGCCGGCGAACGGCCCTTCACCGATCTTTTCGATCCGGCGTCCGAATTCGACGTCGGACATATCCGGCTCGCACGCGAGGCCGATCTCATCGTGGTCGCGCCCGCAACCGCCGATTTAATAGCAAAGATGGCCGGAGGGCATGCAGACGATCTGGCAACCGCGGTACTGATGGCGGCCGGTTCGAAAATCCTAATCGCACCGGCGATGAATCCGCATATGTGGACGCACCCGGCGACACAGCGCAATCTCGCGCAGCTCATCGAGGACGGCATTGAAGTGATCGGGCCAAACGAGGGCGAGATGGCCGAGAGCGGCGAGCGCGGGATCGGCCGCATGGCGGAATCTTGGAAATTGCCGCCACGGTCGAGACGCTTGCCGCGCGCGACTTTCACGGACCGCTAACTGGCAGGCGCGTTATTGTCACCTCGGGGCCGACGCATGAACCGATCGATCCGGTCCGTTACATCGCCAATCGCTCCTCCGGCAAACAGGGTCACGCCATCGCCGAAGCGGCGGCTCAAGCCGGCGCGGATGTCACGCTGGTCAGTGGTCCGGTGAATCTGCCCGATCCGCCAGGCGTAAAGACCGTGCACGTGGAGAGCGCCCGCGACATGCTTGTGGCAGTGGAAAAGGCTTTGCCCGCCGATGTGGCGATTTTTGCCGCCGCAGTTGCCGATTGGCGGGTCGCGCAAGCCGACTCACAGAAAATCAAGAAGGCCGCCGGAGGCGCCCCGGAATTGTCGCTAACCGAAAATCCCGACATCCTGGCGACGGTTGCCCACAAAACCGCAAAGCGTCCGCAGCTCGTGATCGGCTTTGCCGCCGAGACGGAGAAGGTCGTCGAACACGCCAAGGCAAAGCTCAATTCAAAGGGCTGCGACTGGATCATCGCCAACGATGTGTCAGCCAAGTCTGGCGTCATGGGCGGCGAGGACAACACCGTTCATCTCGTCACCGGAAGCGGCGTGGAATCCTGGCCGAAACAATCGAAGGACGACGTGGCGCGCCAATTGATCACACGCGTGGCCGCCGCGATCGCCGGTCAACTGCAATGAGCGTCACGCGGGTCCAAGTAAAGCGCCTCGCGCATGCGGCAGACCTACCGTTGCCAACGTATCAAAGCGAAGGCGCCGCGGGTCTAGATTTGATCGCCGCCCTCCCCGCCGATCAACCGGTGCGCATCGCACCGGGAGCCAACGCCTTGATCCCGACCGGTATCGCCATGGTGCTGCCGCCGGGCAGCGAAGGCCAGATTCGACCGCGATCCGGGCTCGCGGCAAAACACGGCGTCACCGTGTTGAATGCGCCAGGGACAATTGATCGCGACTATCGTGGAGAAATCTCCGTTCTGCTTATCAACCTTGGTGGGGAGCCATTTACTGTCTCGCGGGGAATGCGCATTGCACAATTAGTCATTGCGCCAGTACTGAGCGCGCATCTGCACGAAGTGGAAAATCTCGAAAAAACCACTCGCGGCGGGGGTGGATTTGGCTCGACTGGGACAAAAAATGGGGAATTCGAGCCCAACACCTAGACCTCAGCCCGAGCATATTATACTGACGTTATGAATTATAAGGATCGTGTTCAGTCATCATCATGCCGCTGCTTTCTCGCAAAGGCATCCTTGCCATCGCAGCGGTAATCGATGTCGCGGTCAATTCACGCGGCCAGCCGGTTTCGGCCAAGGCCCTTGCCGGCCGACATGGCTTGCCGTCGCGTCATCTTGAGCCGGTTCTTCAGGCGCTCGTTCACGAGGGAATATTGAGGGGCGTTCGCGGGCCGCATGGCGGCTACGAACTCAACCGTGAGCGACGCAAAATCACGGCGGACGATATTCTTCGCGCCGCGGGTACCGTCGATGACGCCGGCAACCCGCAATTGCCCGGCTCCGCGCTCGTCACCAAGATCGTCCTGCCCGCGCTTGCCCACGCCGAGAAAGCCTTCGCGGCCGCGCTGGGCGACATCAATATCGAGGATCTCTCGCGCCGTGCGGAAGGCGGCTGAATTGATAACCAGCCAACCGCGGTCACAGTCCATTCCCACTACGGACATACGTTGCACTACGGATGTCTCGAATCTGATCGGCTCTGTTCACGGTCTGGACTCTTACCGGCTCACTTCTCTTGGGGTTAAAGTCAGACGATTCGTGCGCGGCCTGGCGGAGGCTGCAGCCCGAAGGTTCGAGGTTCTTAAAGACTACACGACGGCCGTTGGATTTTTTCGCAAACCCGTCGCCGAGGAGGCGACGATTGCCACACGCTTGGCATTAGGGCAGCGGGTATGCGGGCATGAGCGCGAGATGGGGCGGACAGCCACGCGCAAATCCGTGGTGCCACGGCTTGCTGACCGCAGCCGCAATACCGGCGCAACTAGTGTTGCAATCCACTGCCGCTCGCGGGGCGGCCGCAGCCGATTTCGGATTAATCGATAGCTATATCGCCGCGTTTATGGCGCTCGATCGCCATGAGATCGCGGCGCTGGCACTGACTCTCGGCCTTCTCTTTTTTGCTGTCATGACCGCCATCCTGCTCGTACGCGCACGCCGGCGCGCCGCCGATACCGAGAGCTCCCTGCGCAATGAGATCGTAACGCTGACCGCCGAAGTCGACCGTGCCCATACGCTGCTGTTGTCGGAGCCGCAGGTGATCATCGCCTGGGCCGCCGCGGGTGACGAGCCGGAGATCCTGGGCGATATCACGGTTATCACGACAGTGAATACGCCGTTGCGGGTGATGGCCTTCGGCGCCTGGCTCGACGCCGAACAGGCGAAGGCGATGGAGCGCGCGGTCGAAGCTTTGCGAGCGAAGGGCGAAAGCTTCGCAATGCCGCTGCGAACATTGACCGGGCGCCCGATCGAGGCCGAAGGCCGCGCCATTGGCGGTCGCGCTATCTTGCGCCTACGCGACGTCAGCGGGATCAAGCAGGAGATGGCGGCACTCGCGGCGCGGCATCAGGAATTGCTCGAGGACGTCGATTCGCTGCGCACGCTGATCAACGCAATCCCATCACCGGTCTGGGCTCGCAACGAAGCGGGCACTCTCGTCTTTGTCAATCTAGCCTATGCGCGCGCGGTCGAAGCCGAGGACGCAGCCGATGCCGTGGAACGCCGACTGGAATTGCTCGATCGCACGGCGCGCGAGGAATCAGCCCAGGCGCGGCGCGTGGGCGCGATCTACCGCGATCGACTTCCCGCCATCGTCGCTGGCACCCGCCGAACCCTTGACGTGCTGGACGTTCCCACCCGGCGCGGCAGCGCCGGTCTTGCTGTCGACGCCACCGAAGCCGAGCTGATGCGCTCTGACTTGACGCAGATTGTCGATGCTCACCGCCGTACGCTCGACCAGCTCGCGACGGGGGTTGCAATCTTCGCCGCCGACCAGCGGCTGACTTTCTACAATACCGCCTATCGTGCGCTCTGGGACCTCGATGCCGGCTTTCTCGACCAGGAGCCGACCGACAGTACCGTGTTGGAAAAGCTCCGAGCCGCACGCAAGCTGCCGGAGCAACAGGATTTTCGTCAATGGAAGAACCAGATTCACGAGGCCTATCGCGCGCTCGAGGCCAAGGAGCATGAATGGCACTTGCCGGACGGCCGCACGCTGCGTGTCGTCACGACGCCTAATCCAGAAGGCGGCGTCACGTATCTCTTCGATGACGTAACAGAGCGGCTCGATCTCGAGCGGCGTTTCGACGCTTTGATCCGTGTCCAAGGCGAGACCCTGGACAATCTCAATGAGGCGGTTGCCGTGTTCGCCAGCGATGGCCGGTTGCGTCTCTATAACCCGGCCTTCTCGCGGATGTGGAAGCTCAGCGCTGAAGCGCTCGCCGAACGGCCGCATATCGAAGCCGTGATCGCCTGGTGCGCGCCGCTGCATCCCGAGGATGTCACATTGCGCGCGCTGCGCGCGACGGTGACGGCGATCGAGGATCGCAAGCCGGTGATTGGCCGACTGGAACGTCGCGATGGCAGTGTCGTCGATTGTTCGACCGTCCCACTACCCGACGGTGCCACCCTCGTCACCTTCCAAGACGTCTCGGATTCCGTCAACGTCGAGCGGGCATTGCGCGATCGCAATGACGCGCTTGAAGCCGCCGACCAGATCAAGATCGATTTCCTTCATCACGTCTCCTACGAATTACGCTCGCCGCTGACCAACATCATCGGGTTTGCGCATTTCCTCGGCGATCCGGCGACCGGGCCCCTGACCGCGAAGCAGAGCGAATATCTTGGTTACATTACTGTCTCCACACACGCCCTGCTCGCCATCATCAACGATATTCTCGATCTCGCGACTATCGACGCCGGCGTCATGACGCTTAATCTCGGTCCCGTGGATATCCGCAAGACCATGGAGGGCGCCGCCGAGGGGATTCGCGACCGCCTGGTCAAGGATGGCATCACGCTCGACATCCGTGCCGCCTCGAACATCGGCAGCTTTACGGCTGACGAGCGGCGTATCCGCCAGGTCTTGTTCAATCTGCTCGCTAACGCCGTCGGCTTTTCGCCGCCCGGCGGCACTGTTAAATTTGTCGTCGAACGGCGCGATGATGCGATCGTTTTCTCGGTCACCGACCAGGGCCCAGGTATTCCAGCCGAGATGAAGGACCGGATTTTCGATTGGTTCGAAACTCACCCGCTTGGATCCCATCACCGTGGCGCCGGACTTGGCCTATCGATTGTGCGTTCCTTCGTGGAGCTTCATGGTGGTACGGTGAAGGTCGATTCCGCCATCGGACATGGGACTACCGTGATATGCGCCTTTCCCCTCGAACATGCGGTTGCGCGAACTGCCGCCGAATAGCGAGCTGACGCGGACCCATGTTTCCGACCACGTCCGGCGGCGCGAGCTTCGCTGTGTCCTTGCCGAATCTCGAGGCGACACATCGGCTCGCGATTGACATTGCGAATGCCCTCGAGCCCGGCGATTTCGTAACGCTTTCGGGCGATCTCGGCGCCGGTAAGACAACGCTTGCGCGCGCGGTGATTCGTTATCTCGCGGGCGACAGCGAAATCTCCGTGCCGAGCCCGACATTCATACTGATGCAACATTACGATCTTTCGCGTTTTCCGCTTGTTCACGCGGATCTATATCGTCTGAATAGTCCAAGTGAGTTGGCCGAGCTCGGCTTCGACGATCTTCCCGAAAGGGCAGTCGTACTCCTCGAATGGCCGGACCGCGCCGCGGGTTTTCTCCCCGCCGACCGGCTCGATGTGGCGCTCACGCTGATGCCCGAACAGGATGCTGAAGCGCGCAACGCGCGGATTACCGGATACGGAAAATTCGCGCCGCGTGCGGAACGCATCACGACGTTGCGCAAATTCCTCGATCGCACCGAATTCGCCGATGCCGAGCGAATTCGCATGCAAGGCGATGCATCGACCCGTATCTACGAGCACCTTTCGCTCGAGACACGCCATGCAATCCTGATGAACGCGCCGCGCCGGGCGGACGGCCCGCCGGTCCGCCACGGACGGCCGTATAGTGCGATCGCGCATCTTGCCGAAGACGTCAAACCTTTCGTCGCTCTCGCCCAGAGTTTGCGCTTACGCGGCTTTTCCACACCGGAAATATTTTTCGCCGATGTCGAGGCTGGATTTCTCATTCTCGAGGATCTCGGCACCGGGGGCATCGTTGAGGGCGATCCGCCACAACCAATCGATGAATGTTACACTACCGCGATCGATGTTCTCATCGCGCTGCATTCGCAAGCCATGCCGGAGGTGCTTCCCGTACCCGGTACCGGCATCGACTACAGGCTGCCGCCATACGACATGGACGCCTTCCAGATCGAGGCGGAATTGCTGCTCGACTGGTATCTGCCGCGCGCGGGAATTACCGCCTCCGACGCCGCGCGCAGTCACTTCGTCACACTATGGCAGGATGCGCTGAAGCCGGCGGTCGAAGGCAAACGTACCTGGGTACTCCGCGATTTCCATTCGCCCAATCTGCTCTGGCTGCCGCGCCGGCAGGGCCTCGCGCGGCTCGGCTTGCTTGATTTTCAAGATGCGGTGATGGGCCCCGCGGCCTACGACGTCGCCTCGCTGCTGCAAGACGCACGCGTGGACGTATCCGAGGAGATGGAAATTTCATTGCTCGGCCGTTACGCCAAGGCACGCCGTGAACACGACGCAGCCTTCGACGCACCGGCATTCATCCAACTCTATGCGACACTCGCTGCACAGCGTGCTTCGAAAATTCTTGGTATCTTCTCCCGTCTCGATCGTCGCGATGGTAAACCGCAATACTTACGACATATCCCGCGTATATGGAGTTACCTACAGCGCTCGCTCGCGCATCCCGCGCTTGCGCCGCTCAATGATTGGTATGGCGCAAACGTACCGCTCAAAAAGTAATCAGACATATCGGCTGGCGCGGAGAATTTCATGCATATCACGCATCACGCAGCTCGGAACCCGCGTTCTGCCATGGTACTGGCGGCGGGCCTCGGTGAGCGCATGCGCCCGCTGACCGAAAAAATTCCAAAACCACTGGTCAAGGTGTGTGGAACGGCATTGATCGATTTTGTGCTCGACAAACTCGCGGCCGCCGGCGTCGAATGCGCCGTCGTGAATGTGCACCATTTCGCCGAATCAATCGAACGCCATCTTGCTGGGCGCTTGCGGCCGAAGATCGTTATTTCCAACGAACGCGAGAAACTGCTCGGTACCGGTGGCGGCGTCGCCAAGTGTCTCGAACAGCTCGGCAACGTACCATTTTTCCATGTCAATTCCGACAGCATCTGGCTCGACGGAGTTCATTCCAATCTCGACCGGTTGGCTGAGAATTTCGACGTTCAACGCATGGATGGATTGCTGCTGCTTGCGCCGGCAGCGGGCAGCGTTGGCTATGCCGGCCGGGGAGATTTTTCCATGCAGCCCGATGGACGGCTACTGCACCGCGCCGAGCGCGAGGTTGTCCCCTTCGTCTATGCGGGCGCGGCATTACTTGCGCCTGCGCTTTTCGCGAATGCCCCAGACGGGCCGTTCGCACTGACGCAGATGTTCCGCCGGGCGGAAGAGCGAGGGCGGCTCTTCGGGCTTCGTCTCGAGGGCCTGTGGATGCATGTTGGCAGCCCGGAAGCCATCGCCGCGGCAGAAGCCGCAATCGTCTCGAGTGCTGCCTGAATCCTGGCCGTATCAATGGCTTTGCCGGTATGATTCGGCATGGCTGGTCCCCGCCTCTTTAATATTCCCGCCTCCGCCCCGTTTCTGCGCACGCTCGTCGACGCGCTGATATCGGGCCGGCTGATCGAGGATTTTCCCGGCGGGGACGATCCGCTCGCACTTGCCAAGGCAACGCTCTACCTGCCGACACGGCGTGCTTGCCGCCTAGCCCGTGATGTCTTTCTCGATGTGCTCGAACGTGAAGCGGCCATTCTGCCGCGACTTGCCCCCATCGGCGACGTCGATGAGGACGAACTCATCTTCGCCGAAGCTGCAGCCGGCAAAATCGCGGAAGCGGCGCTTGAATTGCCACCAACGCTCGACGGCCTCGAACGGCAATTACTGTTGGCGCAGCTCGTCTTGAAATGGGCCGCCAGCATTCGTCCCGACAAGGGTGCACCCCTCGTAGCCAACACGCCGACGATGGCATTCGCGCTTGCTGGCGATCTTGCGCGTCTGATGGACGACATGGCGACGCGCGAGGTGGCTTGGGACGAGCTCGACGGATTGGTCCCCGACGATCTCGACAAGTATTGGCAATTAACGCTGGAATTTCTGAAGATCGCACGCAAGGAATGGCCGGCGGTACTTACGAGACGCGGCGCAATCGAGCCCGCTGAACGCCGTGACAAGCTTATTTCGGCGGAGGCTGCGCGACTTGCGGCAGCAACCGACGGCCCGGTGATTGCGGCGGGTAGCACCGGTTCCATGCCGACGACGGCAAAATTCCTTTCTGTGATTGCCAAGTTGCCACGCGGCGCCGTCGTATTGCCGGGACTGGACAAGGATCTCGATCAATCGTCCTGGGATTTGATCGCCGGCGCTTCGTCTAACGGCGGCGATGCCGACCCGTTGTCCGGACATCCGCAATTCGCGCTCGCCATGTTGCTGCGGCGCATCGAGGTTGCGCGCGACGCTGTCATCGATCTTGCGCCACCCGCAGCGCACGGACGCGAATTTCTCCTTTCCGAAGCATTGCGTCCCGCCGCCGCCACCGACCGCTGGCGTGAGCGGCTTGCGGAGAAAAGTTTCGCGGACCGCACGGACCGCGCGCTCGCGGACATGTCCATGATCGAGGCTATTAATGCCGAACACGAGGCCCTCGCCATAGCGGTTGCTCTGCGCGAGATCGTGGAGAAACCGGAAAAAACCGCGGCGTTGGTCACGCCGGACCGGGCACTGGCTCGCCGCGTGGTTGCAGCGCTCGATCGCTGGAACGTGCCATGTGTCGATTCCGGCGGCGATCCGCTTGCCGATACAGCGGCTGGGATATTCGCTCGCCTTGCGGCGGAGACAGCGTTGGGCGGAGTCGAGCCGGTGACGCTGCTGGCACTCGTCAAGCATCCGCTATTCCGTCTCGGCGCCGCGGCGAGTGCGCATGCACGCACGGCTTCGCTGCTCGAACGCGCGATCTTGCATGGCCCACGCCCTAAACCTGGGACCGCGGGGCTGGCGCAGGCTTTGGCGGCATTCAAAGTCGAGCGTCCGTCGCTCCGCCACACTGATCCGCGCAGCCAACTCGGCGATATGGACATCGACGCGGCGTCTGAATTTGTTTCGAAGCTTTCCGCAGCCCTCGAACCGCTGGAGACGCTTGCTGCACAGACGATCAGTGCCAGCGACCTGGCGGCACGCCATCAGTCGGTTGTTGCCGCGCTTTCCTCCGATGAAAACGGAAAAATTGCAGCTTTTTCCGAGTGGGACGGCGTAGCCCTCGGCGAATTGTTCGACGAGATCGGTGAAAGCGTCGCGGTGCAGGACATAGCGCTCGCGCGCTCCGATTATGCGGATTTTTTTCGTGGCATTGCCGCCGGCCGAATCGCACGCCGACCCGGCTATCCTGGAAGTCGCGTGCGCATCTACGGCCCGCTCGAAGCGCGGCTGCAAACCGCCGATCGCATCGTGCTTGGCGGGTTGATCGAAGGCGTCTGGCCGCCCGAGGCGCGCAGCGACCCCTGGCTCAGCCGGCCAATGCGTCATGCGCTTGGACTCGATCTACCCGAGCGCCGCGTTGGGCTCTCCGCGCACGATTTCGTCCAGGCGCTCGGCGCGGGCGAAGTGATATTGACGCGCGCCGCGAAACTGGCCGGCGCGCCTACGATATCCTCGCGCTTCGTGCAGCGGCTTGCGGCAATTGCCGGCACGCGCTGGAAAGCGGCGGTTGCACGCGGCGAGGTATATCTAGGCTTAGCGCACACACTCGATCATCCTGCGGACATCACGACGATCAAGCGTCCGCGGCCGACGCCACCGCGCGCCGCGCGGCCGACGCAACTTTCGGTGACGGAGATCGAACATTGGCTGCGCGATCCGTACACCATCTACGCCAAACACATCCTGAAGCTCGCACCGCTCGATCCCGTGGACACGCCACCCGGTGCGCGCGATCGCGGCACGCTCATCCATGAAGTGCTTGCCGAATTCACGCGGAAATTCACCGCCGGGCTCCCCGCCGACCCTGCGGCGGAATTGATCAAAATCGGCCGTGAAAGATTCGCGTTGCTGGACGATTATCCGGAAGTGCGCGCGTTCTGGTGGTCGCGTTTCAAGCGCATCGCCGATTGGTTCGCCGTGTGGGAACGAGAGCGGCGGCCGGATATCACAAGCCTGCTTGTCGAAACCAGCGGCAGTCTTGAGATTCCTGTCGGTGAACGCATCTTCCGATTGACTGCGCGCGCCGACCGCATCGAGCGCAACGCGAACGGCCATGCAATCGTCGATTTCAAGACCGGCCAGACACCGACAGCACCGCAGGTGAAATCAGGACTTGCACCGCAGCTTACCCTTGAAGGCGCGATCCTGCGCGCGGGACAATTCCCCGGCATTGCCAAGGGGGCATCGATCGCAGCCTATCGCTATGTCGCGCTCAAGGGCGGAGAACCTGCGGGCGAAGAAAAAGATATCGCGTGGAAGAACAGCACGCCGGACATAGAGGCCGACAACGCCTTGCGTGAACTGACCAGAATCGTGACGGAATTCGAAAAAGACGACACGCCTTATCTTTCGCGCGAACGCCCGATGTGGGTGCGCCGCGCCTACGGCGATTATGATCATCTGGCGCGTGTGAAGGAATGGTCGTTGAGCGGTGGCGTTGGCGACGACGCGGGAGACGGCGAATGAACGACCGGCCGCGCGTTCCCGATGACGTTCTCGAGCGCCAACGGAAAGCCTCCAATCCGTCGACATCGGCCTGGGTCTCTTCCATCGCCGGCTCGGGCAAGACTTATGTGCTCGCCCAGCGCGTTATCCGCCTGCTGCTCGAGGGCTACGATCCGGCGAAAATACTTTGCCTTACGTTCACGAAGGCCGCTGCCGCCAACATGGCGAACGGCGTATTCAATACGCTCGCCGCCTGGACGGCGATCGAGGACGACAAGCTCGACGAAGCGTTGCGCGCGATGTCGAACACGCCGCCGGACCCGGCGCGGCGCGCGCTGGCGCGCCGTTTGTTCGCATTGGCGCTTGAGACACCAGGCGGGTTGAAGGTGCAGACCATTCACGCCTTCTGCACGCATCTCCTCCACCTCTTTCCGTTCGAGGCCAACGTCGCCGCCCGTTTCACCGTGATCGACGACGTGGCGCAGCGCCAGCTGCTCGAACAATTGACGCTCGCGGTGCTGCTGGAAGCAGCCAGCGGCCCGGACGGTGATCTCGGCCGCGCGCTGTCGATCGTGACAACCGCGGCGGCCGACCAGACCTTGCGTGACGTGATCAACGAAGCAATCGGCGAACGCGACGCCGTGACCCGCTGGATCCAACATGCGGGCGGCATCGATTCTGCGGCCGCGCAGCTCGCCCGCATGCTTGGGATCGACCCGGCGGATTCGCGCGCGCAGGTGGAAACGGACATCGTCGACGGTCCTATTTTCCCTTCATCCAAATGGGCTGCCGTTGCCGCCCTGTGCAAGGCGAGTACGCCACAGGATCGGAAACAGGGCGAACGCCTGACCGCGGCGGAACTCGCAAATGGCCCGGCGCGGATCGAGGCCTACCTCGAGATCTTTATCGGCGGCAATCAAGAGCCGCGCGTCGCCCTTTTCACCAAGAGCTTTAGCAACAACCATCCCGATCTCGTGGAGAAGCTCATCAAGGAGCAAACTCGCGTTGTCGCTTTGCGGGAGCGCCGTAACGCCGTTATTTGCCGCGACCGAACGGTCGCCCTTTTGACTATCGCCGCTGCCGTGATCGAGCGCTACAGGGTGGAGAAGGAACGCCGTGGTTTGCTCGACTACGATGACCTTATCGACAAGACGCTCGATCTACTCACTCGCGTCGAGGCGGCTTGGGTGCATTACAAACTCGATCTTGGAATCGATCACGTACTGATCGACGAGGCGCAGGACACAAGCCCGAAGCAATGGGAAATCGTCAAGCGGCTCGTGAGTGAGTTTACCGCCGGCGCCGGCGCGCGCGGTAGCATTCGGCGATCGCTCTTCGCCGTGGGCGACGACAAGCAATCGATCTATTCTTTCCAGGGCGCCGAACCCAATCATTTCGCGGAGATGCGGCGATTCTTCGATAAACGCTTCAAGGAGAGCGGTCTCGATTTCGATGTCGTGGAACTCAAGCATTCGTTCCGTTCGGCGCCGGTTATCCTCGATGCCGTGGACAAAGTGTTCGAGAGGCCCGAGGCGTTCAAAGGCCTGACTGCGGACCCGGTGAAGACCGTTCACGAAGCCGTACGCGACAAGGCGCCGGGTTTGGTCGAGCTTTGGGAACTCATTGCCCCTGAGGGAGATACGCCGGCGGAAGGCTGGCAGGCGCCATTCGACGCAGTCTCGAAAATCAGTCCGCGCGTGGAGCTGGCGCAAAAAATCGCAAATTCCGTGCGCACCTGGATTGCGCGCGGCGACATCGTCGGCGATGGGAATCAACGTCACGCGGTAATACCTGGCGATAT
>JACQTM010000013.1 GCA_016210825.1 Hyphomicrobiales bacterium | reverse complement strand
GGACTACGGCGCACCCGGCGCCGCAAAGAATACGGGCGCGGTCGTGCGTCTTTAAGTTGCGCACATCGGATAAATCCGACGTTCGCGTGCTGTTTGATGAGGTGGACGGCCCCTGCTCACGGCATCGATGTGCCAGAACGTGGTCGTTGTTGAACGCCACAAGAAGAGGAGCCGTCCATGGACAAGATTAGCACGATCGGTTTGGACCTCGCGAAGCATGTGTTTCAGGTTCACGGGGTCGACGCGGAAGGCACCGTGGTGGTGCGCAAGCGGCTGCGACGAGGCGAAGTCTCTGGGTTTTTCGCCAAGCTTGGGCCCTGCACGGTCGGGATCGAGGCTTGTGCGAGTGCACATTACTGGGCGCGCGCGATTGGCGCCTTGGGGCACACGGTTAAGCTGATGCCGCCGGCCTACGTGAAGGCTTATGTCAAGCGCGGCAAGAACGACGCTTCTGATGCGGAGGCGATCTGCGAGGCAGTGATGCGTCCGACAATGCGCTTTGTGCCGGTGAAGAGCGCTGCACAGCAGGCGAGCGGGATGATCTATAAGGTTCGCGATCTGCTGGTTCGCCAGCGTGCGCAGGCGACCAATGCGTTTCGCAGCCATCTGTCGGAGCTGGGGATCGTGGCGGCGCAGGGCCGCAGCAAGCTCGCCGAGCTGTTCACCATGGTGCGCGATGCGAACGATACCTCTCTTCCGGCCGCGGCATGTGCGGTGCTGGAGGATCTGGCCGGACAGATCGAAGCGCTGAGCGCGCGGATCGAGCGGCTGGATGAGGCGATCGTGGCGCAGGTGCGCTCCAGCGAAGCCGGCCGCCGGCTGACGAGCATTCCGGGCGTCGGACCGATCACGGCAGGCGCCTTGCTGGCGATGGTGCCCGATCCGGGCTCATTCCGCTCGGCCCGCCACTTTGCGACCTGGCTCGGCTTTGCGCCGCGGCAGAAGTCGAGCGGGGGTAAGCAACGGCTTGGCTCGATCAGTAAGCAGGGCAATCGCTATCTGCGCGGCCTGCTGATCCTGGGTGCAGCCAATGTGCTGCGGTTCATGCGAAAGAGCGCGCCGGTCTCGGCCTGGCTCGCCGCCTTGCGGCAGCGCCGGCCGTTCAAGGTCGTGGCCGTGGCGCTCGCGCATAAGATGGCGCGCATCGTCTGGGCTCTGATGGTCAAGGGTGGGGTCTATCGCGCGGCAAGTCCTGCCGGCGCGACAAGCTGAGCGGCGGCCGAACTGGTCGCCGCCAGGGGCAAGGTGCACAACACGACGCGATGAGAAGAGGGTCGAAGACCCGATGCGGGACAGCCAGAAATTTTCAAAGCGCTTCGAGCGCGCCTGTTTGATCAGGCTCCCGCACCGCGAACTTCATCGAGGCCAGCGGTCTATCCTGGCCGCACACAAAGGCCGGACACATGACCGCAACCGCCCTCAATCATACGTCCAAAGACACCTTGACCCGCAGGGGCCGTCCACACATGAAAATTGAATCGGAGAGCATGTCGCGTTCGCGCGACAACAAAATCATCCCTCCCCCTTGAGTGGGGAGGGAGAAAAAAGAGAGCACCGCCTCACGTGTCGTCGGGCACGGCGGGAATTCGCCGGTCGTGGAAGCCGGCCTGCAGCATCGCATAGGCCTCGCGGACAAGAATGTGGGTTGCGACCTCGTTCTCGGTCCGGCCGAGCTTGCCCAGCGTCGCCAGCAGAACCAGGTAGTTAAATGTCTCGACCGGCAGCGTCAGGCTGAGCGCCCGCGCCTCCGAGCGGTTTTCGGGTCGCGCCATCGGTTACGCCTCAAAGTTATAAGAGGATTATAATGCCATTATAACCCTTGCAGTGCGAATCGAATCGTGGAACGGTTAATGTCGGCGAGACACTTCGCTCAATGCTGCAAGAAGCTCCGATAAGGGGCTCGGGCGTCGACTAGAACGGCGGGCTGGCAATCCCTTTTTGAGCGCGGATGCGGCTCGGTGACCACGGTGCGTGCATGCGCACCGGGATAGGCACCGATTTGCGCCTGAAGGCTGCGGTCCCCCGCACGGCGCCTAGCGAGGAGCGGGCTCGCCCTGTCGGCGGCCCGGTCGGCCGCGGTATCGGTCAGGAGGCAATCAATGACCGTGAGCGAAACCTTTGATTCAGCGCCAGATCAAGCTCCAAGCAGAACCTGGACCACGGAGCGCGTGGAAGCGCTCAAAAATCATCTCGGCGCGGGGCTAACCTGCGCGCAGATTGCCTGCGAGATCGGCGTCACACGCAACGCCGTCATCGGTAAGATCAGTCGGCTCGGTCTTGCGGGGCCGCGGCGCGCAGCGCCGGGAATGCCAGGTCAACCGGCCGCCCCGCGCATCAAGCGCAGGGTCATCGTCTTACGGCGGATTCTACGCACGATGCAAGCCGAGCCGCCTTTTTCCGCCGACGCGGCGGCGATCGAATGCACGGCGCGATGCTCACTGCTCGAGCTTGCCAACGGCAATTGCCGCTGGCCGACCGGCGATCCGGGTGCTGAGAATTTCGCTTTCTGCGGCAACCCTGCGGTCGAGGGCCTGTCCTATTGCGCGGGCCATGCCCGCATCGCCTACCGCCCGCCCGCCCGGCGGCGCGCGTAGGCATGATCCCGAAAAACCCACCCCGGACTTGATCCGGGGTGGAAATCGGTTTCCCGCCTACGCGAAGCCCGCTCCCGTCTACGAGAAACCGAAGCGGCTTTGCTGCGGCGAAGGCCGGCGGGCGAAGGAAGGCCGGAATGGATCGCGCCCAATCGGGAATCCGGGCTTGTGTGCGATTGCAACGACTCGCCGTGCTCAATACAAATTATCTCGCGGGCATGCGGCGCATGCCTACCGATTGACTTAACGATTGCGACATTGACGACCCATCAGGGAGGGGATTCATGGCAAAGCGAACGAAGGCGCGGCGAACCACGATGTATAGCTCCAAGGGCAAAAAGCTCTACGCCAAGCGCGACAAGAAGGGCCGCTTCAAGGACATTCAGAGCTACAAGCGCGCCCACGGCCAGGACATGAAAAGGAAGAGCAAGAAGGAAAAGTAGAACTGAGGGGAAAAGCCCTCAGTTCGCCGGCTCGGTAGTTTCCTGAAATGACCGGACCGCCATCCACGGGCGGCGCGCTGCCGCCCGCCACGAATGCGCGCCTTCTCGTGCTGCTGGGGCTTACGGGCGTGCAGACGATCTTTTGGATTTACACTTTCTTCTACATCGGCGCGCGCGCTAATCCGAAAGGCGACGGGATGGAATGGCTCGCCGTGATGCCGATGAGTTTTATCTTTTTCGCGCTCGTCTTCCCGGTACTGCTGATGGGAATCAGCGGACGGGCGTTGCGCACCGCGACCATCCTTGCGCTCATCGGCGCGGCTGCAAATTTCATCGTCTGGAGCCAAATCCTCGGCGAATTCGCGGGTAAAGGCTGACGCGCCGCGCGAACGACGATAGACAACGACAAACTTGAACGCTACCGCGCGGCACGGAAGCCGAGGACACTCAACGTCGCTAAAACGACAAAGGCGATCCAGCTCGCTGCAACCGGCACCGTAAAACCGCCGACAGACACGGGCCAGCCGAGCGCGGCGCGGGCGAGCTGCACCAATGCGGCCAGCGCGAAAATCACAGCGGCAAGCGTGGAAAAGTTTTTAGCGGTCATGGCAATTCCTTTCGCGAAAATTGATCCTCTTTTCAACGCCAATCCGCCCGGCGCGTTCCGTACCAACCGGGTGTGTATTGACATGGTGAATCATTAATAACACGCGTGCCCGCGCACCGAGCGTCCCGCGCACTTACGCCCTGCACGGCCAGACGCGGATCAATCGTGCACGCTGAAATGTCCGTGCCGCGCATCCGTTGTCAGTTTCTTAAATTGCGCGCGATCGAGATGGATCAGCGTCGCGTGGTCGCCAGCTTCGATGTAGACGTCGCTTTTGTCGTTGAGATCGTCGTCGACAATGGTATCGAGCCCGTAGCATTCGCCGATCGCGGGAATTGCCCCATGCGCGCAATCCCGGAATAGCTGATCGATTTCGCCTTCGGCGGCGAGCGCGACATTCTCGCCAAGTTGCGACCGCAGATCCGGCAGACGGATGTGATTCGTTGCCGGAAGAACGGCAAGAAAGTAACCGTCCTTTCCGCGCAGCACGATGCCTTTGGCCAAACGCTCGCCGGGGATATGGCAAACCTGAGCCGTCCGCATCGACGACATCGTCGGTTCATGCGCGACGATTTCGTAGGTGACGTTTTGATCGAGATACTTTTGCAATGTGGGAGCGATGGACATGATAGCCCTCCCTGCGATGAACATGCATCGCGCCGGTGAGGACCGCGCCTTGCATTATTAGCCGCCTCACGAAGCGCGGCTGCAGGCATTGTCGATACAGTAAACCCGAACAGATGGGCCTACAACGGTCTGCGCAAGCGTAAGC
>JACQTM010000101.1 GCA_016210825.1 Hyphomicrobiales bacterium | reverse complement strand
CGGAGTCCTGATGATTGAAGGCATGGCGCAGACCGCTGGTGTGCTGTGTGTCTGCTCACGTGCCGGTCAGAGGCCACAATCAGTCTATTTCCTGACCATCGATAAGGCAAAATTTCGTAAACCAGTCATGCCCGGCGATACCATCGAGTATCACATGACGAAAATCGCCAAGCGCAAAACGATGTGGTGGTTCCGCGGTGAGGCTAAAGTTGCAGGCGAACTTGTCGCGGAAGCCGAAGTCGGCGCGATGCTGGTCGATGAATAAGACGGCAAAGTTAGGTATCGATCCAACCGCACGGATCGACAGGGGAGCGGAGATCGGTCGGGAGGCATCGATTGGCCCCTATTGCGTTGTTGGTGCCAACGTTGTGATTGATGATGGCTGCCAGCTCATTTCGCACGTGCATGTATCCGGCCATACGCGCATCGGAGCGCGAACCGTTGTCTACCCCTTTGCCTCGCTCGGAACTCCGCCGCAATCGGTTAAATATCGCGGTGGCGCCACACGACTCACTATCGGTTCCGATTGCGATATCCGCGAACATGTGACGATGAATATTGGAACCGAGGACGATCGCGGCGTGACCGAGGTTGGCGATAAATGTTTCCTCATGGTCGGCGCTCATGTCGCTCACGACTGCAAGGTCGGGAGTAACGTCACCTTCGCAAATAACGTTCTGCTTGGCGGCCATTGCACCATTGGTGACAACGTCAATTTCGGTGGTGGAGTGGCCGTGCGTCAATTTGTGCGTATCGGCGAAGGTGCGATGATTGTCGGTCTTAGCGGTGTACGCGCCGATATCATTCCCTGGGGAATGGCGTGGGGGCCGCTTGCTGATCTCGTCGGTCTCAATGTCGTCGGCATGCGCCGCCGCGGATTTTCGAAAACTGACATCCACGGTCTGCGCGCCGCTTACCAAGAGTTGTTTCTTGGCCCAGGGATCTTTCGCAAACGGCTTGAGAAGATTGCCGAAACCCACGGTAACGATCCGCTTGTTACTGAAATGATTTCATTTATCCGAGATGGCAATCGGCCACTGACCATGGCTGCAGCCTCAGCTGCGTCTGGCGAGACTACTCCCGACCCATCATGACCAGCATCGAAACGGCCAATGACGAAACTCCACTGGCAATTGTCTGTGGGGCGGGCACCTTGCCGTTTACGGTCGCGGAAACGGTTGAACGCAGCGGCCGGCGAGTCGTGATCTACGCGCTACGCGGTTGGGCAGATCCCAAATTGGCGGCACGATATCCCCACCAGTGGGGCGGCCTGGGACAATTTGGCCGTCTTTGCCGTTTCGCGCGCGAACATGGCTGCCACGATGTGGTTTTTATTGGCGGCGTCGTCCGCCCATCTTTATGGCGCGTGCTTCCAGATTGGGGATCGATTCGGGTCCTACCGCGCATCATTGCAGCATACCGTGGCGGCGACGACCACTTGCTAAAGAGCCTCGGCGCCATCTTCGAAGAACAGGGCTTCCGCCTCGTCGGCGCCCATGAAATAGCGCCCGAAATTTTGGTTACGGAAGGTGTACTGGGCGCTGTGCAACCCGCGGACTGCGATCGCGGTGATATAGCGCGAGGGCTCGCTTTATTGGATGCAATCAGTCCTTTCGATGTGGGGCAAGCGGCCGTCGTCGCCGGCAATCATGTCCTGGCTGTCGAAGGCGCCGAAGGCACCGACGCGATGCTGGCGCGGATCGCCGAATTGCGAAAGATTGGGCGGATTCCAGCTTCGCGAGGCACCGGCGTACTCGTTAAAGCACCGAAGGCTGGCCAGGACCGCCGTTTCGATCTTCCGTCGATTGGCCCGCAGACCATTGCCGGAATTGCGAATGCAGGTCTTGCCGGGGTTGCCGTTGTCGCTGGAGGCACGGTGATCGCGGAACCTGATGCGATCGTGATGGCAGCCAATCGTGCGAAGGTTTTTATTGTCGGAATTCCCGAATCCGGACGAAAACAATGAGCGCCATCGCACCGATTCGATCGCGCCTCATTTCCGATGCGATGACAGTCTTCATTGCGGCGGGCGAGGAATCGGGAGATCGGCTTGGCGCCGCGCTTATTCGGGCGATTAGGGAACTATGTGGGCCACGCATTCATTTTGCCGGTGTCGGCGGCCATGCGATGGCGGCGGAAGGCATCCACAGCCCATTCCCCATCGAGGATTTAGCAATTGTCGGATTCACCGCAATTCCGCGAAAGTTGCGAACAATCCTGCGCCGTATCCGTGAGACTGCCGATGCCGTGATCGCTGCCCAAACCGACGTACTCGTTATCATCGATAGTCCGGATTTCACTCATCGCGTGGCACGGCGTGTTCGCAAGATCTCGCGCTCCATCCCGATCGTCGACTACGTCTCTCCTTCGGTCTGGGCATGGCGGCCCGGCCGGGCGCGCGCCATGCGCGCCTACGTAGATCACGTGCTCGCGCTGTTGCCGTTCGAGCCGGCTGCACACGAGAAGCTGGGCGGGCCATCCTGTACCTTTGTGGGCCATCCGCTTGCAAGCGAGATCGCCACATTGCGACCGAATGAAAAGGAAGCATCGCGCAGGCTCGCCGATCCACCCATTGTCCTGATGTTGCCGGGCAGTCGCCGTGGCGAGATCCGCCGCTTACTGGATATTTTCGCCGAGACAATGGGCCGCGTCATCGCGCGCCACGGCCCAATCGACATCGTTCTGCCGACGGTTCCGCACCTCGTCGAGGAGATAGACACAGAGATCGCGACTTGGCCGGTGCGGCCACGAATCGTTGTTGATTCACTGGAAAAGCGCGCAGTTTTCCGCAATGCGCGCGCAGCGCTAGCTAAATCAGGCACGGTCACGCTCGAGCTCGCACTGTCGGGCGTGCCAATGGTGGCCGCATACAAAGTCTCAACGATCGAAGCTGCCGTCGGCAGACGAGTGATTCAGGCGCCCTCGGTGATCCTCGCCAACCTCGTGATCGGGGAAAATATCGTGCCTGAATTTCTTCAGGAACGCTGCACGGCTGTCGAATTGGCCGAGGCTTTTGTACCACTGCTCGAGGATAGTCCAGAACGCCGAGCGCAACTGGCTGCGTTCGCGCGCCTCGATGACATTATGCAAATCAAGGACGCAAGACCTGCCGATAGCGCCGCGGTAATTGTACTGGATTTGGCCCGTAAGGGTCGAGAACACAGGTTCGCCGCAAATGGCAGACAAGAGCTAGCTTCCGAGCGCGCGGCGGATTAGTTTGCGATGTCATTTCGCCTCTGCACCCTGATTGTTACCGAGCGTATGAGTTAACGATCTTGAGCGTACAATTTCCCATCCAGGCTGCGATTACAGGGGTACATGGCTATCTCCCTGAACACATCCTTACCAATAGTGAATTGGCACGCATGGTCGATACCAGCGACGCTTGGATCACTGAGCGCACCGGCATCAAAGAACGACGCATCCTTAAGGGCGAGGGGCTCGGTACATCGCACATGGGGGCGGAGGCCGTGCGCGGTCTTCTGAGTAAAACCGCGACAAAACCTGAAGATATCGACCTTCTCATCTGCGCGACGACAACGCCAGATTACGTGTTTCCGTCCACGGCGAACCTTGTCTGCGACATGGTCGGGGTCCGTAATATCGGCAGCTTTGACGTGCAAGCAGCATGTTCCGGCTTCATCTATGCGGTAACCATTGCCACCCAATTCATATCCAACGGTCATTATCGGAAGATTGTCGTCGTTGGCGCCGATAAAATGTCGGCGATCATCGACTACACCGACCGCGCCACCTGCGTAATCTTCGGCGACGGCGCAGGTGCGGTTTTAATTGAACCGGCCAAAAGTACGAACGGCATCATCGATGCCTTGATTCGTTCCGATGGCGCCGGCGCCGTGCATCTGCACCAGAAGGCGGGCGGTAGCCGCATGCCGCCAAGCCCTGAAACTGTCGCAAAACGCCTGCACTACGTTCATCAGGAGGGCGCCGCCGTTTACAAGTTTGCAATCGCGCGAATGGCCGAAATCGCCGGTGAGATCCTGACTCGCAATCAGCTCAATGGCAGCATGATTGATTGGCTGGTGCCCCATCAGGCAAACAAGCGAATCATTGAAGCCACCGCGGAGCGCATGGGTATTTCCATGGATCGCGTAATGGTGACGATTCAAAAATACGGCAACACGACTGCGGCAACGATCCCGTTGTGCCTTTGGGATTACGAAGCGCGGCTCAAGCCAGGCGACAAAATAATCCTCGCGGCTTTCGGCGGCGGCTTTACCTGGGGCGCCGTCTATCTTACTTGGGCCTATGACGGCGCTAAGGCAGCAAACGGACACGCCCGGCTTTAAGACTTCCGCGTCGAGATCGGTAAATAGTCGCGCCGTATCGCTCCTGTATAGAGCTGACGCGGGCGGCCGATCTTTTGGTTCGGATCCTCGATCATTTCCTTCCATTGTGCAATCCAACCGACGGTACGCGCAAGTGCAAACAACACCGTGAACATGGTCGTCGGAAAGCCCATCGCTTTCAACGTGATGCCGGAATAGAAGTCGATGTTTGGATATAGTTTCTTCTCAATGAAATACTCGTCATGTAATGCGATGCGCTCAAGTTCCATTGCCACTTCGAGCAGAGGATCGTCCTTGTGGCCAAGCTCGCTCAAAACCTCGTGGCAAGTTTTCTGCATGATCTTGGCGCGCGGATCGTAATGCTTATAAACGCGATGTCCAAAACCCATAAGGCGGAAAGAATCGTTTTTATCTTTGGCGCGTTTAACGTAGTCAGGAATACGGTCGACGGTGCCGATCTCCGAAAGCATATTCAGTGCCGCCTCGTTGGCACCGCCATGTGCTGGCCCCCAAAGGCAGGCGCAGCCGGCTGCAATGCAGGCGAAAGGATTGGCTCCGGATGAACCAGCAAGCCGCACAGTCGATGTTGACGCATTCTGCTCGTGATCGGCATGCAGAATGAAAATCCGATCCATCGCGCGCGCCATCACCGGATTGACCTTGTAATCCTCTGTTGGCACCGCAAAGCACATGCGCAGAAAATTCGAAGCGTAGTCGAGCTCATTCTTGGGATAAACGAACGGTTGGCCGATCGAATACTTATATGCCATGGCGGCGAGGGTCGGGATTTTTGCAATCATGCGAATTGACGCCACGAGCCGCTGGTGCGGGTCGGAAATATCGGTTGAGTCATGGTAGAAAGCCGACAGTGCACCAACCGACCCGACCAAGACCGCCATCGGATGCGCGTCACGCCGGAAGCCTTGGAAGAACCGGCTCATCTGCTCGTGCACCATGGTGTGGTGCGTCACGCGCTGATCGAAATCGATCTTCTGCGCGGTGGTCGGTAAATCGCCATAGAGTAGCAGGTAGCATGTCTCCAGAAAATCACCGTGCTCCGCCAATTGCTCGATCGGATAACCCCGATAAAGTAGAATGCCCTCGTCGCCGTCGATATAGGTAATTTTGGATTCGCAGCTCGCCGTCGAGGTGAAGCCAGGATCATAAGTGAACATCCCGGTACTGCTATAAAGCTTGGAGATATCGATCACTTCCGGACCGATCGTTCCCGGATGAATCGGGAAACTCCAATTTTGATCGCCGACGCTGATCTTGCCGATCTTTGTGTTGGCGCCCGTCTTCGCGTCCATATTCGATCCCCGCGCGTGAATAAGAAAATTGCCGACCGGACTGTATATGCAGCAGATGGTAAGCCCGACGGGCTCGCGCAATTAAGGCGTCCGTGCGGATTTGGGGTATCCCATCCCCCAGCAGGCCGCAAGATACCGCGCTCCGGGGCCCGGCACCCTACGACTAAAGGGGAGATTAGGCCAAGGACGATCGCTTATTTGATTGCGCGCGACATGTCGTCAGCTTTTGGAGCTGGGAATGTCGTCCGCGATGCGCACTTGATCATATAACCGCCCGAGGCTTTCCTCCTTGCCAAGGGCCGCAAGGACATCAAATATCCCCGGCGAGGTAGTCCGTCCCGTGAGCGCGGCGCGCAAAGGTTGCGCGACGGCACCAAGTTTTACACCCGCTTTATCCACGTATGCACGCACGACCTCTTCCGTGGACGCGGCGCTCCATGATGTGATAGCCGAAAACCGCTGGATCAACGTATCGATTACAGCGCACGCATCGGGTGTTAGCAACGCCTTCGCCTTCTCGTCGAGATGGATCGGGCGTTCGGCCCAAAGAAAGCGCGTACCTTCGAATAACTCGATTAGTGTTTTCGCTCGATCCTTGAGACTGGGCATCGCGGCTAGTAGTTTGGCACGCAGCGTAGGGTTCATCTTTCCAGCAAGCGCACATCCAGCAGCAAAGTGCGGTAAGGCTTTTTCGAGTGCGCCAAGTAACTCGGTATCCGCGGCTGTGCGGATGTAGTAGCCATTTAGGCTCTCGAGCTTGGAAAAGTCGAAACGCGCAGGCGAGCGTCCAATTTGACCTAAATCGAAGGCCGCGATCATTTCCTCTGTCGAGAAGATTTCCTGGTCGCCATGGCTCCAGCCGAGCCGAACAAGATAATTGCGCAGGGCAACAGGCAGATAGCCCATGGCGCGATACGCATCGACGCCGAGCGCCCCATGCCGCTTCGAGAGCTTGGACCCATCCGGACCGTGAATGAGTGGAATATGCGCCATAATTGGCACTGGCCAGCCAAGAGCTTCGTAAATCTGCTTCTGCCGCGCGCCATTGGTTAGGTGATCGTCGCCGCGGATGATATGAGTGACTTTCATGTCGTGATCGTCAACTACGACCGCCAACATGTAGGTTGGCGTACCATCTGACCGCAGGAGTACGAGATCATCGAGGTTTTCGTTCTGCCACACCACGCGACCCTGAACCTGGTCATCGATCGCCGTTTCACCATGCAACGGCGCCTTAAGGCGGATCACCGAATTCATTCCAGATGGCGCTTCCGATGGATCGCGGTCACGCCAGCGTCCATCATAGAGCTTGGTGCGGCCCTCTCGGCGCGCAGCCTCGCGCATTTCCGCTAATTCCTCCGGACTTGCATAGCATCGATAGGCACGTCCGGCGGCGAGCAGTTGCTCGGCAACCTCGCGATGCCGCGCGGCACGCGAAAATTGATAGATCGGTTGACCATCCCATGTAATGCCGAGCCAGCCAAGCCCTTCGAGAATGGCGTCGACGGCGCTCTTGGTCGAGCGCTCTCGATCGGTATCCTCAATTCGCAGTAGCATCTTGCCGTTACGCCCGCGGGCATAGAGCCAATTGAACAATGCGGTGCGGGCGCCGCCGATGTGGAGGAATCCGGTGGGTGAGGGGGCAAAGCGCGTGACAACGGTGTCGTTCATCGCGGCCCGTCTACCATAGTTGCGCTGACAGGTGTCAGCACTATTCGTATGGATTGTGTCACGTTTGACTTGGCGCGCCCGCATGGATTTGGCAGATACTCCCGCGAGACAATAAGACGAGGCGAAAGAGTATGGCTGCTGACGACACAGCATTAGCGCAAGCAGGACGCGACTTCATTCGCGATATCATCGCGGCTGATCTCGATTCGAAACGCCATGCCATAATCGTGACCCGCTTTCCACCCGAGCCAAACGGCTATCTTCATATCGGTCACGCTAAAGCGATCTGTCTCAATTTTGGCGTGGCTAAGGAATTTGGCGGCCGTTGCCACCTCCGATTCGACGATACCAACCCCACCAAGGAGGAGCAGGAATACATCGACGCGATCGAACGCGATGTCCGCTGGCTTGGCTTCGATTGGGGTTCGCATCTTTACCACGCGTCGGATTATTTCGAGCAGCTTTACGACTGGGCCGAGCATTTGATCCGTGCCAGCAAGGCCTATGTGGACGACCAGTCACAAGATGAAATGCGCGCGAATCGCGGCACATTGACAGAACCAGGAAGAAACAGTCCTTGGCGTGACCGCACAATTGAGGAAAATCTTGACCTGTTTCGCCGCATGCGCGCCGGAGCGTTTCCGAATGGCGCACGCGTCCTGCGTGCCAAGATCGACATGGCTTCCGGAAATATCAATTTGCGCGATCCCGCGCTTTATCGGATTCTGCATTCTAGCCATCCGCGCACTGGCAACAAATGGTGTATCTATCCAAGCTACGACTTCGCGCATGGCCAATCCGACGCCATCGAGCACATCACGCATTCCATTTGCACGCTGGAATTCGAGGATCATCGTCCTCTCTACGATTGGTTTCTCGATAATCTGCCGGTCCCATCGCGGCCGAGACAATATGAGATCGCACGTCTCAATCTTAGTTACACGCTTCTCTCCAAGCGTGTGTTAAATGAACTGGTGCGTGGGGGGCATGTCAAAGGCTGGGACGATCCGCGCAT
>JACQTM010000110.1 GCA_016210825.1 Hyphomicrobiales bacterium | reverse complement strand
CGGCATGACCGTCGGCGCCGGTGTCACCATCGCCGCCCTTGCCCGCAATACAATCGTTGCCAGCCGATACCGCGCGCTCGCGCAAGCCGCCGGGGCGATCGCCGCACCCGGTCACCGCAATTTGGGAACGGTCGGCGGCAATCTGTGCCTCGATACCCGCTGCCTTTATTACAATCAAAGCGAATGGTGGCGGCACGCCAACAAATATTGCCTGAAGCTCGGCGGCGAGGTCTGCCATGTGGCGCCGCAAGGCCAGCACTGCCATGCCGCCTTCAGCGGCGATCTCGCGCCGGCGCTGATGGCGCTGGGCGCCGAGGCAGAAATAGTTGGGTCCGACGGGCGCCGGCGCATTCCACTTGCCGATCTCTATGCCGAGGATGGCTGCGCGTACCTGACGCTCGGCCGCGATGAGTTGCTGGTTGCCGTCCACTTGCGGCCAAATCCGCCGGCATCGGTCTATGCGAAAGTCCGCACCCGCGGGGCGGTCGATTTTCCCTTGGCCGGCGTTGCTGTCGCCCTCACGACTGCCAACCGGAAACTCACGGCGTTACGCGTCGCATTGACGGGAACAAACTCGCGGCCTTTCCTGCTGGATGGTACTGGTACGTTTGTCGGACAAGCCGTTGACGACGACGCGCTCGAACGCCTCGACAAGCTGGTGCAGAAGCAAGTGCAGCCGATGCGAACAACGACCGCATCAGCGCATTATCGGCGGCTCGCGGCGGCAGCCTTGGCGAGACGGCTCGCGCGCGAGCTGTTCGTCCAGTCCGGAGGCAAGTCATGAGCTGCGACTGCGTTCCGCCGGATGGCGCCTCGCGGACATGGCGGACGGCGGATGGCCAGCATCTCGACGTCCGCGGCCTGGAGCCGCCGCAGCCGATGGTGGAGGTTCTTGGCTTGATCGATCGCGGCGAAGCTGAGAATGTCGTCATTGTCCATCTCGATCACGAGCCGATCTTTCTCTATCCGGAACTGGACGATCGTGGCTGGAGCCATGAGATCGTCGATGCGACCTGTGGTGACGCGTCCTGCGAGGACGATGTGCGGCTGCGCATCGTGCGCTTGGTGGCATGACGCTCGCGGCCACATTCCTCGGCGGCGCCAAGAGTCGCCTGTTGCCGCCTTCCGTTCCATTCCGTTTTTTTGTCTCCGCCGCCGTGTTCCATGTGATGATGTGGATGGTGCTGCTGGCTGATTTCAGGTCGGTGGCCGGATATCGCGGTGGCCCCGGCCCCGTGCTCGCGGCTTTGCACTTGTTAACGCTCGGCGTGCTGACGACCACGGCAATCGGCGCTTCAGTGCAACTCCTGCCCGTGGCGACGCGCCGCGCCTTCGTCGCCGTCTGGCCGATCAAGCTTGTGTTCTGGCTGGTAGTACCGGGGATTCTAGTTTTGGCGGTGGGGATGTATTTGGCAAACTTAGGCCTTCTCGCCGCGGGTTCCGTGGTTGTGACCGCCGGTCTCATCATCTTCGCGGCATTGCTCGGTGAAAATCTGCGCTGCGCCACCGGCATGCCGGCGGTCGCCGCATTCGGCTGGCTTTCGCTCGCCGCCTTGCTGGCGCTGATCGCGCTCGGTGTCGCGCTTGCTTTCGATTATGGGCGCGGGTTTCTCGACAATCATGCCGCGGCGGCGCTGACGCATATGCTTCTCGCCGGCTTCGGATTCATGGGAATGCTGGCGCTGGGCTTCAGCCACATTCTGGTGCCGATGTTCGCGCTTGCCGCGGCGCCGGAAAAACGCGCATCGCTGGCTGCTTTTGCCTTAGCGGCGATCGCGCTCGTTGTCGGCACTGCTGGCGCGCTCGCCGACGACACGCCAGCATTGACGCTCGCCGGCATCATCGGTCTTACCGCCGCCATTGCGCATCTCGCGCTGATGCGCCGCGTGCTCAAGGACGGCATGCGCAAGCGCCTTGGTCTCTCCTTCATCCTCGTGCGCGCGGCGTGGGCGATGCTGGTGTTGACGATCGTTGTCGGTATTGCAGTGCCGCTCGGATATGCGGGCGCCAATGGGCCGACCTTGTTCGCCTTTCTGTTATTCGCGGGATGGCTGCTCACATTTTTACTCGGCATTCTCCAGCGCATCATGCCTTTCCTCGCCTCCATGCATGCCGCGCGTGATCAGCGGGGCGCCCCGCCGCTGTTGTCCGAACTCGCGGCGTCATGGCCATTGAAGTGTCACGCGATTTGCCATGGTCTGGCGATCGCCGGATTGGCCAGCGCGATTGCTTTTAATCTGACGTGGCTCGCCGCATCGGCGGCTGCGATCGGCCTTGCCGGCGCGATTGCATTCGCCGGCTTTACCTTCGATGTGCTTCGGCGGGTTATTGCAACGCCGGCGCATCACAGCTAGTCGCGATAGTACAAAAACTCGCTTAAATATATTGGCCGGCGTCAACGCGCAGGACTTCGCCGGTAATGGCGCGCCCGCCATCCGAAAGCAGGCACAGCACCGCGTTGCTGATATCCGCGGGCTCGGTCAGATCGGGCAACGCCGCTTCATCGGCCGCGCGTTTGACAATTTCCGGCGGCAACTTGCGCGCCATGTCGGTCATCACCAGGCCGGGGGCGACCGCGTTCACGGTGATACCTTTTGGCCTAAATTCGCGCGCCGCGGTCTTGGTCAAGCCGATGAGGCCGGTCTTGGCGGCGGCATAGTTTGATTGGCCAAATTTCCCGCGCAGGTCGTTGATCGATGTGATGTTGACGATGCGGCCGTAATTCTGCGTGGCCATGCGCGGCGCCACGGCGCGGATCATGTTGAACGCACCGGTAAGATTAATCGCGATGACCGACGCCCAATCGGAATCACTCATCTTGCCGAGCGAGCGGTCGCGGTTGATGCCGGCATTGTTGACAAGCAACGTCGCGGGCGAGGGCAGGGCGGCAACTGCTTCACTCACTGCGGCCGCGTCGGCGATATCGACGCGCGTAAAATGATGATGAAAATTATTGCCCGGAGCCGGCTCGTTGACGTCGAAGACATGGACTTCCGTCTCCGCCGCGGCAAGCGCGTCGGCAATGGCGCGGCCAATGCCGCGGCAGGCGCCGGTCACGATGGCGCATCGGTCGAAAAAAATTATAGCGCAAGAGACCGGCGGAATTCGGCATGAAGGCGATACTCGCGTCGTTGGCGCGGTTATGGGGGAGTCAGGTTGAAGCAGAGCTGCGGGGACGGGCGGAAACCGCATTCATCAAGGAAGGCCAGGAGATCATGATCGCTCCACTCGACTTCGGTAAGGATTCTTTCGGCGCGTAACGTTCCGAGATTGACAAGAAGCTGCGAAAACAGCGCGCGCCCGACGCCCCGGCCGCGATAGTCGGGATCGACGCCGATCGTATCCATCACCGCAGATGGATCGGTACGATCGAACTCACCGAGATCGACACGTGCCATGATGAAGCCAACGGGCATGCCCTCGATCTCTGCGACCAGCGAGACGCGCACATCCGATTCGTTGAGCGCCTCCGCAAGCTTGCGCTCGAAATAATGCGTGCGGTCGCGTCCGGTGATGCGACGATCGATCCCGATCAGGGCCTTGAGGTCCTTTTCGGTCATCGAGCGCACGGGAATGCGATCGCGCGCCAGCGGTCCGAAATCGGCCCGCGGCGGCGCGCCATAGTTGATTTCCCTGCGCTCATCGACGTGCTCGGGGATGGTCAATTGCGTACGGCGCTGCGCCATGCTCGGCTCCCTGCCTGTCAGATTTCGTAGGCTTGCTCGGCCAGCGGCTCCACCGTCGACCGCTGCAGGACGATGCGCGGCGCCAGCTCGAAGCCCGTCGAATTGAAAAAATGGAGAAGCCGGTGATTCATCCAGTCGGCCTGGGAGTGGAGCGTGCGGACGCCTTTTTCCCGCATCCGGTCACATAGCCCGTGCATCAACGCATGCCCGTAGCCATGCTCCTGCTCATCACGTGCCACGCCTATGATGTCGAGGACCGCCACCGTTTGCTCGCGGCCGAACTCTCCCGCGAGAATACGGGCGAAGGCAAAAGCGACGAGCGTTCCGCTACGGTCGAGGCCGACATGAATGAAATCGTCGGGATGGATGCGAGCCGCTTCAAGCCGCTTTTCGAAAAATCGCTTGCGTGTCTTGTTCGTGTATTCCTGATCGATCGAGATCATGCGCATCAGATCGTCGGCGCGCAGGGGACGGGTCGCATTGCCATTTGATTTTTTCGCTTTGCTCATTGGCGGGCCTCATGCGCTCACGACATACGCTTCATAGAGCCGTGCTTCGGCTTCGGCGTCCATCGATTCGTCAAGAACCGGCAACAGCGCCATCTCTTCCTTTTGCACGTGTGCGAGCATGCGCTCGCAGAATTCCTGTCCCAGCCTGTGAAATTCGTCCCAGCTTTTTTCATTGAAGCCGACATTGCGTGCCGCGCGCGCCAGTGTGGCGAGGCGCCTGCCAAGCGGCCGCAATGCCGCGTGCTCGTCGGTCAAATGTGCACCGATGGCATCATCGCCCATCGCTTCGAGATAGGAGAACAGACTATTTTCCTCGAAATCGAAATGGCGCTCGATCTCGGCCTCGACCGCCGTGATCAATTCGCCAAGCAGCCGGCCGGTAGAGCCATCGGTGACGTCGGGCACGCTGGTCCGGCGATGGCGCGCGAGCAGCTGCTCAAGCCGCTCTATCAGCGCGATCGTGGCGCGATGCTCGTCATGGAGCATTTGGCTGATACGGTTGGAGTAGTTCATCGTCGATACATCCGGTCGGATCCTCATCCGCTCAGGCGTGAAGCTGCTGATACTTTTCTAGGAGCTGATCCTTGGTCTCTTCCCAGTCCGGATTGGGTACAATGCAATTGGCGGGACAAACCAGCTTGCATTGCGGCTCGTCCTCGGCGCCGACGCATTCGGTGCATTTCATCGGATCGATGACATAAAGCGGATTGCCGGCGGTAATTGCCTTATTCGGGCACACGGGCTCGCAGGCGTCGCAAGCAGTGCAGGTGTCGATGATCATCAGAGCCATGACGCTGCTTCCTTTCAGGCGACTATGCCGCCTTCCGGTTGCTCTCCTGGGTGGCGAGTTTCTCGTGACGGAAGGCGCCCCATAGCGCGGCGCCAATGGCGCCGGCATAGATCGAATCGGGATGACTACGCACTTGCGCCTTCATGTTCTTCATTCCGGCGAAGTCCTCGATCAGTGCCGCGATCAAGCCATTGTCGAGCGCCAGGCCGCCGGTGACCATGACGACGCCGTCGTTCACGCCGATCGATTTGAGCAGCTTCGACAGCCGTCCGGCCATCGACAGGTGAATGCCCTTGAGGATGTTCGGCGCGGTAATGCCGCGCGAAACCATGTTGATGACGTCGGTTTCCGCCAGCACCGCGCAGATCGAGGACACCACCTCGGGATTGTCCGCCTTCTTCGAAAGCACGCCGATTTCATCCTGGGCGATGCCGAGATATCGCGCGATATTTTCCAGGAACTGCCCGGAGCCGGACGCGCACTGGCTCGTCATCTTGTAACTCAGCACTTTGCCGCGCTCGTCTACCGAAATCGCGCGGCCATGCAGCGCGCCGACATCGAGCGCAGCGCGCGAGGCGGGGTCGAGATAGATCGCGCCGCGCGCATGCGTGGTCATTGAGTAGAAGTGGCCGGTGTGGAAGGGAACGCTTTCGCCTTCGCCCGTCGTCGCCACGTAATCGATGTCGGTTTGCCGGAGCTTGGCATCCTCGAGAATCTGATCGAAAGCAACACGCGCGAGCTCGATTGGATCGCGCTGGCGAATGCGCAGCGTGGCGCGGGACAACCAGGTATCGCTGTCTTTTTCGATCTTGAACAAAGCCGCCTTGACGGCGCCGGTGCCG
>JACQTM010000109.1 GCA_016210825.1 Hyphomicrobiales bacterium | reverse complement strand
GTTTGCAGCGCGGCGTCCACGTCGCCCGGATCGAGGAAACTCTTGCGTTGCTCGGAATGATGCGCCCAGACGCCGGCGAAGCAGTCGGCCTGCAACTCGACCTGGACCTGAATCCGGTGTGCTTGCGGGCCTCTGCCAACCTGCTGCTGCGCTTGCTGCGCCTTCGGCAGCGTGCCGAGCAGGTTCTGAACGTGATGGCCGACCTCGTGCGCAATCACATAGGCCTGAGAGAATTTGCAAGCCTTGCCGCTGCAGCCGCGGAAACGCCGTTCGATCTGATCGAAGAACGAAGTGTCGAGATAGATGCGCTTGTCCTGCGGGCAATAGAACGGCCCCATCGCGGCTTGCGCGAAGCCGCATGCGCCCTGAGTGGCGCCGGTGAATAGGCGCAAGCGCGGCGCGCGATATTGTTGGCCGCCTTGCTGGAAAATCGCCTGCCAGGTGTCCTCGGTATTGCCGAGGACCGCGGCGACGAACTGTCCCGATTGATCGCTCGACGCGCCAGTACGGCCCGGCATTTGTTGCGGCACGCGTTGCTCCACGCGGGGGCCGCCGCCCGAGAGAACCTCTGCGCCGCCGATCAAGAGGCGCGGGTCGATGCCGAGCGCCCAGCCGATCAAGCCAAGAATGACGATGGTTCCGATGCCGAGACCGCCGCCACCACCCGGCAGCCCGATCCCGCCGCCGAAGCCGCCATCCTCGCCGCGGGCATCCTCGACATTGTCGCTACGGCGAAAATCTTCCCACCGCATCGTCGATCCCTCCTCTTCTGGCTGATTTTCGCCGAGCGCGCGGCTTTAGTCCATGCACGGCACACGCGTTTTAACGATCGGGAAACCCGTCCCATTGTGTCCCGATTTGGTCATCCGATTCGCGCTTCGCTAGACCTAAAAGCCCTTTCGATTAAGCCGTTTTTTACCTTGAGCGGCCATGATCCGCTTCATGTCGGTTGTAGGTCCCGCGTCACCGACCGCGTCGCCTGAGTCAGAGTTCTGAGTCATGGTAGTGTCGCGTCGCGGGGCGCCCGGTCGGGCGCCCCGTTCGACTCATGAGTCCGCGAACAGCGTCCGTATTTTTACGGGCGACTGTGTTGCCGAGTTGTCGAAGCTGCCTGCTGCATCGGTCGATCTCGTTTTCGCCGACCCGCCCTACAACCTGCAACTGCGTAGCGATCTCAAGCGGCCTGACGATTCCAAGGTCGATGCCGTCGATGACGACTGGGACCGGTTCGCGAGTTTTGCGGTCTATGACGAGTTCACAGAGCGCTGGCTGACTGCTTGCCGCCGTGTGATGAAGCCGGCCGCGACGTTGTGGGTGATTGGTTCCTATCACAATATATTTCGTGTCGGCACGATTCTGCAGGACCTTGGTTTTTGGATCCTCAACGATGTGGTTTGGCGCAAAACTAACCCGATGCCGAATTTTCGCGGCCGCCGCTTCACCAATGCTCACGAGACGTTGATTTGGGCTGCGCGCGAGCCGAATGCCAAGGGCTATACATTCAATTACGAAGCATTGAAGGCCGGCAACGAGGACATTCAGGTCCGCTCCGACTGGACAATCCCGCTCTGCACCGGGGAGGAGCGGCTCAAAGGCGGCGACGGTAAGAAACTGCATCCGACGCAGAAACCCGAGGCACTGCTCGCGCGCGTCATTCTATCGGCTTCGCGGCCCGACGATCTCGTGCTTGATCCCTTCTGCGGCACCGGCACCACTGGCGCGGTGGCGAAGCGCCTCGGCCGCCGCTTCGTCGGCTGCGAGCGCGACGAAGATTACGCGAATGCGGCGGCGAAACGCATTGCCGCGGTCAAGCCGCTGGAGGCGCCGACGCTCGCTCCATTCATGACCGCGCGCGAGGCCCCCCGCGTGCCGTTCGCCGCCTTGATCGAGCGCGGGCTCGTTACGCCGGGCGCCAAGCTCACGGACGCCAAGAAAAAGCACAAGGCGCTGGTGCGCGCCGACGGCGCAATTTCGCTCGGCGACGCAGTCGGCTCGATCCATCGTATTGGCGCGAAGGCGCAGGGCCTCGAAGCCTGCAACGGCTGGACCTTCTGGCATGTCGAGACGCCGAAGGGCTTGACGCTGATCGATAAGCTGCGCGCGAAAGTGCGCGCGGAGATGGATTAGCGATAATCTCCATCCTCAGCATGAGGCCGTTTGAACCAAGTGCGCGAGTGATGCTCCTCACCGCGCCGCCGTCACCATAATCTCGATCTTAAACTGCGGCGCGGCGAGCTTGGCCTCGACCGTGGCGCGGGCGGGCGTGTTGCCGGGGGCAACCCAGGCGTCCCATACCGCGTTCATCTCGCCGAATGTCGCCATGTCGGTCAGCCAGATATTGGCCGAGAGCAGCCTGCTCTTGTCGGTACCGGCCTTGGCGAGGTAGCCGTCGATTGTCGCCAGGATTTCCTTGGTCTGCTCGGTGACGCTCTTGCCGCCGCTTTTGTGCGCGACAATTCCGGCGAGATAGACCGTGTCGCCGTGGATGACGATCTGACTCATCCGTGGCCCGACTTCGTGACGTTCGACTTTCATCTTCGATATCCCCTATTTCTCGTTGACGACTTCAAGATGCACGCCGGTATCCTTTTGCAGACGCTTGAGAACGGTAAACAGGTTGCCGGCGCGAGGATTGCCTTTGGCGCTGAACATCCGCATCAAACTCTTTGCCGGAGTGCCGGTCTCGCGTGCAAGCTTTTCGAAGCCGACGGTCGCATTGATGTAGTCGCGCAGGACCGCCCGCCCAACTTCGACGTCACCGGTCAGCATTTCCTGAACCGCCTCGATCAAAAGCGCCGCTCGAAACTTCGGATCACGCGCGATGCGCGCCTTCACCGTCTGCTTGAAATCCCGTGTTAACGGCATTTGTTATCTCTTCTTGCGTTTCTTGTAGTCCAGCCAGCGCGCCTTCGCGACATCGATATCGTATTGTTGGCGTTTCTTCGTTCCTCCTCCGAGCAAAATGACCAGCGTGTCTCTGTTTCGACCGAAATAGATTCGATATCCAGGTCCGTAATCCACGCGATACTCGAAAACACCGCTTCCCATGCTTTTGGCGTTCGAAAAATTTCCTTGCTCCAGGCGGACAATGGCGAGCGTGATTTTTGCGCTTGCATGCTCGTCGAGTCGCTCGAACCAACCACGAAAGGGACTACGCCCTTGGCTATCGACGTATTCCCTCAGCGCAATCATTTAGTACCATATATGTTACTAATCAAGACACGCGTCATCCTCCCGCCACGCCTTGCGTGTTGACGTAGAGCGAATAGAGCGAATGGCTCGCCGCCATGAACAGGCGGTTGCGGTGGCGGCCGCCAAAGCAGAGGTTGGCGCAACGCTCGGGCAGGGCGATGTGCCCGATCGGCGTGCCGTCGGGCGCAAAAATCCGCACGCCGTCGAGCTCCGCCGTCATCCCCCAGCCGCACCAGAGATTGCCGTCGACATCACAGCGGAATCCATCGGGTGTGCCGTGCGGTCCGGAATCGATGAAAATTTTCCTGTTGGCGATTTTGTCGCCGCTGCCGATCACATCATAGGCAAGAATGCGCCGCGGCTCGCTGCGCGACTCAACGATGTAGAGTTTCTTCTCGCCGGGTGAGAAAGCAAGCCCGTTCGGCGCGATAATGTCGTCGGCGACCACCGTGACTGCGCCGGTCTTGCCGTCGACGCGATAGACATTCATCGGCAATTCGGCTTCGGCGATCTCGCCTTCGTAATAGCTCAGAATCCCGAACTGCGGATCGGTGAACCAGATCGAGCCGTCGGATTTCACCACGACGTCGTTCGGTGAATTCAGCCGCTTGTCATTATAGCGATCGCAGATCACCGTGATCGCGCCGTCATATTCGGTGCGTGTCACCCGCCGCGTCAGGTGCTCGCACGTGACAAGCCGGCCCTGGCGATCGCGGGTGTTTCCGTTGGCGTTATTAGAGGGTTTTCGGAAGATGCTGACTGCGCCCGTCTCCTCGTCCCAGCGCATGATGCGGTTGTTGGGGATGTCGCTCCACAGCAGGAACCGGCCGTCACCGAAATAGACTGGCCCTTCGCCCCAGCGCGTGCCGGTGAAAAGGCGCTCGACACTTGCGAGCGGCAGGCGGTATTTGGCGAAGCGCGGATCGAGTGCCTTCACTGCGGGATCGGGGTAGCGCGCATCAATTGTCCAATGTGTCTGTCCGGGCGGTGTGGTGTCGTTATTGGGCATGACTTTCCCTAATTGCGATTTTGCTATCGACGGCATGGGCGATGACCTTGCGCATGACATTCGGCAACGCCTCGCCCGCGAGTCTGCCCAACGGGACCCAGCGCGCGCCGCGCGGGGGCGCCGTACCTTTCGTCACATCGGCCCGGTAGACAATAAGCTCCAAGGGAAAATGCGTGAAAGTGTGTGTTACGACGCCGGACAAACGTCGCCACCTCATCCCCCTCTCCCCTGTGGGGAGAGGGTTGGGGTGAGG
>JACQTM010000108.1 GCA_016210825.1 Hyphomicrobiales bacterium | reverse complement strand
GCGCCGCGATAGGCGTCCACCGGCACGGTATGCGTATAAGCCGCACGCACGTGGATATGGCAGACGGGAATGTCATAGACCCCAGGCAACATGGCGGCGCCGATATAGGGAATGTACGGCGCATAGCAGGAAAGATAGGCACCCATGTCGGCTGCGGTTTCGGCCTCGAGCGCGAGGAAGCGCTGGTTGGCGTCGAGCGCAAGCCGTGCAGTCGTGATATTGTCGCGGCCTTGCGTATCGCCGAGAAAATGCTCGGTGCGCTCGGCGATCCATTTCACCGGCCGACGAAGCATTTTAGCGGCATGGGCGACAAGCGCATATTCGCGATAAGGAAAGAGCTTCGTTCCAAAGCCGCCGCCTACGTCGGGCGTTACCACGTGTAACTTGTCCTTGGGTATTTTCAGCACCCAATCACACAGAATGTCACGGATCACGTGGCTGCCCTGGCTGGACAATGTCAGCGAAATCCGGTCGGCGTCGGAATCGTATTCACCGACCGCGCCACGCGTATCGAGATAATTGGTGACGACGCGCTGATTGACGAGCTTAAGCGCGACAATCCGATCGGCTTGCGCGAATACCGTCTTCGTTGCCGCAGCGTCGCCGAGTGTAAACTCGAACGACAGGTTTCCCGGCCGATCCGGCCAGACCAGCGGCGCCCCGGGCTTCAATGCCGCCTCCGCGCCAATCACGGCCGGCTGCGGCTCCCATTCGATTGCAATCGCCTCGGCGGCATCGAGCGCCTGGTCGAGATTGTCGGCAACGACAAAGGCAACCGCATCTCCCACGTGTCGAACTTCCCGGCCGGCAAGAATGGGATAGGGCGGAACCACCATCTCCATGCCCGGAACGCCGACGGTACACGGAAGATTCCCAAGCGCGGCGGTTTCCGTAGCAGTGAGCACGAGACGAACGCCGGCCATCGCCCGCCCGCTCTCGGCATTGACGATACGAAACCGTGCATGCGCGTGCGGCGAACGCAGTACAACGCCATGAAGCAGTCCCGCGGGCGCGTAATCTGTGACATAATGTCCCTGCCCACGTACCAAGGGCTCGTCCTCCTTGCGCGTTACGGCCTGGCCCACACCAAATTTCATTGCGGCCCCAATAGCGCGTTCACTTGGTTTGCGACACGGTTGGCTGCGCCTGGCGTCCGCCCAATCGGATCGCAAGCCCGCGCGTCAACACATAGAAGACGGGCGTGAAGATCAGGCCGAACAGCGTCACGCCGATCATTCCGGAAAAAACCGCAGTGCCCAAAGTCTGGCGCAGCTCGGCGCCAGCGCCGATTGCCCAGACAAGCGGCAGCACGCCAAAGATGAACGCAAACGAAGTCATGAGGATTGGCCGTAGCCGAAGATGCGCGGCCTCGACGGCGGCATCGAAGCGATCGCGTCCTCGATCTTCGAGCTGTTTTGCGAATTCGATAATCAGTATCGCGTTCTTGGCCGCCAAGCCGATAAGTACGATAAATCCTACTTGCGTCAGAATGTTGTTGTCCTGCCCACGCAAGACGACGCCGACAATCGAGGCAATCAAGCACATCGGGACGATCAGGATGACCGCGAGCGGCAATGTCAAACTCTCGAACTGCGCGGCAAGAACGAGGAAAACAAATACGACCGCGAGCACAAAGGCAAAAATCGCCGTGTTGCCGGCGCGCATTTGCTGGAATGCGAGCGTCGTCCATTCGTAGCCGAAGCCCTCCGGCAACGTCTCGGCTGCAAGCTTTTCCATGATCGAAAGCGCTTGCCCGAGCGAATATCCGGGCGCGGCCGCGCCATCGAGCTCCGCGGCGGGATAGAGATTGTAGCGCGGCACGCGATATGGCCCGGATACGTCGCGTACCGTGGTAAATGAACCGAGCGGAACGGTATCGCCGTTGTTGTTGCGCACGCGGATTTTCAGGACGTCGCGGGTGTCCACGCGATTTTCGCTCGATGCTTGCGCGACGACACGATAGGTGCGGCCGAACAGATTGAAATCGTTGACATAGGCCGAGCCCAAATAAACCTGCAACGCCGAAAATACGTCTGGAATGTTTATTCCCAAGAGTTGCGCCTTGGTGCGATCGATATCGAGATAAAGCTGCGGCGTGGACGTTTCGAACAGCGAAAAGACTTGGGCGACGCCTGGCGTCTGCGCCGCCCGCCCCATTATCGTAAAGGCCGCGCCCTGGAGAGCCTGCGATCCGCGGCCGGCACGATCCTCGATCATGAGACGAAAGCCGCCAGCGTTACCTATCCCTGAGACAGGCGGCGGCGCGACCACGAAAATGACGCCTTCCTGAATCGCGGAAAACCTCGCAAACAACTGGCCTTGAATGGCCGCTGCCGATTGTCTTGGATCTTTGGCGCGTTCCTCGAAGGGATTAAGGGTGACGAAAATCGCGCCCGCGTTCGGCGCGTTGGTAAAGGTCGCGCCGGAAAAGCCGACGATATTGACCGCGTGCGCCACGCCCGGGACCTGCAGCGCGATATCGACGGCGCGACGGTTTAGCTCGTCGGTGCGCGACAATGAGGATGCGGAGGGAAGTTGCGTGACGATGATGAGATAGCCGCGGTCAAGCTGCGGGATGAACCCCACCGGCGTCTTGCGGAACTCGTTGAGGCCAAAAACGATGATGCCGCCATAAACCACGAGCATCAGCATCGCGATGCGTACCATTCGCGCCGAGAGCCAGCCATATCCGCGCGTCAATGCCTCAAAATACCGATTGAAGACGCGAAAGAATGCCTGGATTGGCGGGTCCCACCAATGTCCCGCGTGTCTCTCCTCGCGTGACTTGAACAGCAATGCGCAAAGCGCGGGCGACAGGGTAAGCGATACAATAAGCGAGATGATGGTTGCACCGGCGATGGTCAGTGCGAATTGCCGGTAGAATTGCCCGGAAATGCCGGTAATGAACGCGGATGGGATAAATACGGACGAGAGCACGAGCGCAATCGCGATCAATGCGGCGCCGACTTCATCCATGCTGCGGATCGCGGCGTCGCGCGGGCTTAGGCCATTTTCGATGTTACGTTCGACATTCTCCACAACGACGATGGCGTCGTCGACGACAATGCCGATTGCGAGAACAAGACCAAAAAGCGACAGATTGTTGATTGTAAATCCGAATATCGACATAAAGAAAAATGTCCCGATCAGCGAGACCGGGATGGCGACGATAGGAATAATCGCCGCTCGCCATGTTTGCAGGAATAATATGACCACGAGCACGACCAGAATGATCGCCTCGCCAATGGTCTCCTCGACAGCATCAACCGATTGCTGAATGAACTGTGTCGGATTGTAGATGATCGTGTATTTCAAGCCAGGCGGAAATCGTTTGGCCTGTTCGTCCATGGTTCGCTTGATCGCGTCCGCGGTCGAAAGTGCGTTCGAGCCGGGCCGCTGAAAGACGCCGAGCGCGATCGCCGGATCACGGTCGAGATAGGAATTGGTTGAATAATCCTGGGCGGCGAGATCAACACGCGCCACGTCCCTCAGCCGCACAACGGCGGTTGAGGTTTGCTTTATGACGATATTGGCGAACTCACCCGGGTCGGCGAGTCGGCCCTGTGTCTGCACGGAAATCTGGAACGCACGGGGCTTCTCGACAGGCGGCTGATTGAGGACGCCTGACGCCACCTGCACATTCTGGCCCTGCAAGGCGGTAACGACATCGCTTGCGGTTAGGCCAAGCGATTGCAGCCGGTCTGGCTCGAGCCATATTCGCATCGCATAGTCGCGGCTGCCGAATACGATGATCGAGCCGACTCCGTCCACGCGGGTTAACGCGTCGGTGATCTCAAGCGTCGCATAATTGGAAATGAACAACGTGTCGCGCGACTTGTTCGGTGAGTAGAGATGCACGACCATCATGAGATCGGGCGAGCTTTTGGCGACCGTGACGCCGATGTTGCGTACATCGTTTGGCAGGCGCGGCTGGGCAATGGCCACGCGATTTTGCACTTGCACTTGTGCGATATCGAGGTTGGTGCCGATATCGAACGTGACCGAAATCGTAAAACGACCGTCGCCAGTCGCGTTCGACGAGATATAGATCATGTTTTCGACGCCGTTGATTTGCTGCTCGATCGGCGCCACGACCGTCGAGGCGACGACATCGGCGCTCGCGCCTGGATATTGCCCGGAGACGTTGATGGTCGGCGGCGCAATTTCTGGATATTGCGCGATCGGCAGGCGGAAAAACGACACCGCGCCAAGCAGCACGAATACAATCGAAACGACGGAGGCGAAAATTGGCCGGTCGATGAAGAAATGCGATATGCGCATGGCCGATATAGCCTAGTTGCCTTTGGCTGGCGGCGCGTCAGGCGCCGGTGGTCCAGTCGGTGCGGTGCCCTGTTCCTGCGGTGTCACCTTCTGACCGACACGGGCGCGCTGCAGGCCGTTGACAATCACCCGATCGTCCGCGAGCAGCCCCGTCTTGATTACGCGCAGCCCATCCACCAAATCGCCCAATGAAATATATCGTTGCATGACGACGTTGCCTTCGCCCACGACGAGTACAAATTTCCTTGATTGCTCGGTGCCGACCGCGGTGTCCGGCAACATCAGCGCCTCGTAAGCTGGTGAAGCTACGAGCTGAACCCGCGCAAACATGCCCGGTGTGAACATCCCCGAGGGATTGACGAATTGCGCTCGGCCACGGATCGTACCTGTCGATCGATCGATGACATTGTCAACGAAATC
>JACQTM010000106.1 GCA_016210825.1 Hyphomicrobiales bacterium | reverse complement strand
TATCATTTCGCCGCCCCAGCTGCCGCAGCGCGCTAGGATGCCACCACGCGCCGGTAGAGATGCCATGTCGAGTGACCGAGCACGGGCATTACCACGGCGAGGCCGACGAAGACGGGGAGGCACCCAATCACAAGCAATGCGGCCACAATTATACCCCAGGCCGCCATGGTGACCGGGTTTGCCGCGACCGCGCGCATCGATGTGAGTATCGCCACTGCGGCACCGACGTTGCGGTCAAGCAGCATGGGAAATGAAACCACGCTGATCGTAAAGGCGACGACGGCAAACACGAATCCGACGGCGTTCCCGATGAGAATGAGCTTCCAGCCGTTTGGCGTCGTCAATACGTCGATGAGAAAGCTGGTCGCCGATTCCGGCGCGAGCACGCCAAACAGCGATTGGTAGATCGCCCGCGCGCTGTAGAGCCAGGCGAGGAACAGCACCATGAGCGCGATGCCGACGGCGCCAATCGCCGGAAGCGACGGCGAGTGCAGCACGTCGAAGCCGTGGCTCCACGAAACGTCGAGGCCGGCCTCGCGCCTTCGGCTCAACTCATAAAGATGCACGGCCGCGATCGGGCCGAGCAGCGCAAATCCTGCCGTGAGCGGAAACAATAGCGGCAGCACGTCATAGCCGAGTGTCAACCCGGCGAGCACGATGCCGGCGATGGGATAGATCAGGCAAAGGAAGACAGCATGGGTCGGAATGGCGAGGAAATCGTCGAGGCCGCTGCGCAGCGCGCCCCGCAAGTCCGCAAAACCGATCCGGCGAATAACGGGAAGGCTGGTCGCGTCATCTGGGCCGATAAGGACATGGAATTGAGCCATGGTCGGGTCTCCCTGTTCCGCTGTGCTTGGCGGTCGAAGCCAACATGGGCGCGCCGCGCCCCCCAATCCGGCTGCCGGCCACGTCAACTGCGACCCGCGCGAGCCATATTAACGCCGATAGGTGCGATTTGTTCAAGGTTTCGTGCGCAGCGCGCGTTCCCGCCATAAAGTGTCACGATCGCTCGGTAGATTGCGCGGCAACGCCACCCGCCACTTCCGGAATCACCATCCACGAAAGGTCCATCAATGTCCGCGCTCACGCTCTATCATGCCGCGCCCTCACGCTCGTCCATCGTGCGCTGGATGCTCGAAGAAGTCGGCGAGCCCTACGACATCCAATTGTTGAGCTTGAGCAAGGGCGACAATCGCAAGCCCGACTATCTTGCAATCAATCCCATGGGCAAGGTGCCGGCGCTCGATCATCGTGGCGTGGTGATCACGGAGGCCGCGGCGATTTGCGCCTATCTCGCCGATGCGTTTCCGAAGGCGGGTGTGAAGGTGCCGATCGGCGAGCCGCGTCGCGGCGTTTACCTGAAATGGCTGTTCTTCTGCCCGGGCTGCCTCGAACCGGCGATGATCGATCGCGCCGCCCCGCGCAAGGAGGAGCCGCGCCGCGCCATGCTCGGCTACGGCGATTTCGACACGACGATGAACGTGCTCGCGGATGCGGTCGCCAAGGGGCCGTTTCTGATGGGTGAGCAGTTCACCGCCGCCGATGTCGTCATCGGCTCGACCTTGCGCTGGGGCACAATGTTCAAGCTCATCCCCGAGCGTAAGGAATTCACCGACTACATCGCGCGCTTCGCCAATCGTCCCGCGCTCAAGCGCGCGATGGCGAAGGACGAAGAGATCAAGGCGAAGGCGGCGGCGGAGTAAGGACGGTTTCACCGCGCGCCCGTCAGTTTTTCTTCTTCTTCTCGCTCGACTGCTCGACCTCGTCGATGCACGGCGCGCGGATGTCGCCACCGGCGAGTTTCATGACGCAGCGCGTTCCGGTCTTGGTGCAGTTGGGTGCGTTATAAACTGTGCCGCCGAGCCGCTTGCATTCGCCTGCGGTCAGATTTGCGCTGCCGGGCAGCGATTGCCCGCCGGCAACCGGAGATTTGCTGCCCGGCCGCGATTTCGTCGCGGCCCCTGGCGTTGGTGTTACGGCGCCCGGCGAGGCCGTGCTTTGCGCATGCGCCGAAGTGCAAGCTGCCGCGATCACGAAGGCGGCGGCGCTGAGGGCTAATGCGGATTTCACCATGGTCGATGTCCTTGCTATGGGATCGCGCGCTATTACCTGCTCTCGCCCTTGACCTCGTCAATGCAGATCGAATTCACGTCGCCACTGGCGAGCGTGATCACGCAGCGCTGGGCGTTCTTGCACTTGGTGTCGTCCTGCAGCGTGCCGCCGAGTTTCCGGCATTCTTGCTTGGTGAGGTTGGCGACATTGGGCTGGCCCGTTCGTGCCGAAGGCGGGCGCTGGGTGCCGGCCGGCTTCTGGCGCACGCTCGAGGGGGACGTGGCGCCGGAGCTCGCGCCAGGTGCTGCGCTTTGCGCGCTGGCGTAAACGCCGGTCAGCAGCAGGCATGCGAGGATCGCAAGCGATCTAGCGAACATGGTTTGGTCTCCCTGGCGCCCCCGGGGCGCATCTTCACATTTTCCGGCGAAGTGTACAGCTTGCGCGTCGCCGCTTTGGATCGGCGATTGGTCGCGCGAAGGGCACGGCCGGTTCAGCGGCGGTGGACGGACAAAGCTGCGCGGCGTCGCGCGTGGGTAAAATTGCGCTATGATGCGCGCGGACGATGTTTGCGTTCCGCACCCATGCCCGCCCCGCGCGTGCGTGTCGTCGTAAGGGAGATAGCCATGAGTCGAGCAGCAATCGCGCTTGCGGCTTTCGTGGCCGTTGCC
>JACQTM010000105.1 GCA_016210825.1 Hyphomicrobiales bacterium | reverse complement strand
GCGGCGTGATTTGCGGTGTAACTTGCGGGGCAACCTGCGGTGTCGCCGAAGCGACCTTCGGCTCCACGCGCCGGATGCCCTCGAGCGCTTCCGGATTTTGCGGCCATAGCCGCACCGCTTCGCGAAAATCCGCCAGCGCGCGCTTCAGGTCGCCCTTGCCCTCGAAAGCGATGCCGCGATTCTTATAGCCCTGCGATTGTTTTGGCGCGAGCCTGATTGCTTCATTCAGATCCGCCATCGCCCGGTCGTAGTCACGTTTGTTGTTGTAAGCGTATCCGCGATTGATAAAGGCGGAATCATCATTCGGAACGATTCGGATTGCCTCGCTGGCATCGGCGATCGCACGATCGTAATCGCCCTTCTTGTTGTAGGCAAAGCTGCGAGTAACGATTGCTGCCGCGTGTTTCGGATTCAGGCGAATCGCTTCGTTCGCGTCCGCGATCGCGCGGTCGTAGTCGCCCTTTGTGCCATAGGCGAGCGCGCGGCTGCTGTAGGCGTTTGGGTCCTTCGGTTCGAGACGCAGCCCCTCGTTGAGATCGGCGATCGCGCGGTCGGTATCGCCTTTCTGGATGTAGGAGATACCGCGATTGACATAAGCTCCCGCGAGTTTTGGATTAAGCCGGATCGCTTCATCCAAATCGCTCAGCGCGCGATCGTATTCGCCTTTGCCGTTATACGCGAAGCCGCGGTTGGCATAGGCTTGCGGGATTTTCGGATTGAGTCTGATCGCCTCGTTCAAATCCGCGATCGCGCGGTCGAACTCATTCTTTGCACCGTATGCCCAGCCACGGATGGAGTAGGGATACGGATTCGTCGGATCGATCCGAATCGCTTCGGTGGAATCCGCGATCCCGCGATCATATTCGCCCTTCCAGACGTAGGCGTTGCCGCGATTGTTATAGAAATTCGAGAGATGACGTCCCTTCCACCTGCCCGTTGCGATCTGGCGGCTGCAAGCGGCGATCGCCGCATCGCCGGTTCCCGAGCAAATCTTCCCATCATCGGCGATAGCAGGGTCGGCCGGGATTCCGGCGACGGCAATAAAAACCAAGACAATCGGCAGCCATCGATGCATGGCGTGCCCTCCCCCGGAGTGCTGCAATGCCAGCTTAGTCTCTGTGCCCGGGTATCCTATTGCGGTTCAAAAAGGCAGGTAAAGACCCGCCGGCCCATGGCGCGCCCGTCAACGGCCGAGCATGGCGTCAAACAACGCATCAACATGCCGCTCGCCGCCGAGGAATTGGATTTCTACGAGCGCCGAGGATGTGCGGTTTTGGAATATTTTTCTCCGGCGCGATTCACATGTGTGAAGTCGCGTGCCGTAATGACGACACCCGTACGTCACGCGAGCTCGGACCCGTTCGCCGCAATGACGCCAATAAAAAACCAGACCCTACCCCGTCCACCTGCGCGCGCCACGCGCGCTTCGGCTGACGACCCTCGGGTCAAGCCCGAGGGCAGGCCCTCCCCTTTTAGGGGGGATGATTTTCAGAAAACAAAAAGCCCGGCCGCATGGCCGGGCTTTTGAATTTCGTATCCGAGGGAAGCGCGCTTTAAGCCGCCTCTTCCTCGACCGCTTCGGCTTCCTCGGCGGGCTTGGGCCCGCGGCGCGGGCCCTTAGCGAGCGCCGCTTCGATTTCCTTCACCGCTTCCGTCTCGGTGATGTGCTGCACCGCCGAGATTTCGCGCGAGAGCCGGTCGAGCGCCGCCTCGTAGAGCTGGCGCTCCGAGTACGACTGCTCGGGCTGCGTTTCCGAGCGATAAAGATCGCGCACGACCTCGGCGATGGCGACGATGTCGCCGGAGTTGATCTTGGCCTCGTATTCCTGGGCGCGGCGCGACCACATGGTGCGCTTGATGCGCGCGCGGCCCTTGAGCGTTTCGAGCGCGCGCTTGACGATCGCGGGCTCGGCGAGCTTGCGCATGCCGACAGTCGCGATTTTCGCGGTGGGAACGCGCAGCGTCATCTTGTCCTTGATGAAACTGATGACGAACAGCTCGAGCTTGGCACCCGCGACCTCCTGCTCCTCGATGGCCACGATCTGGCCGACGCCGTGGGCGGGATAGACGATGAACTCGCTGGTCTTGAAGCCTTGTCGTTGGGTCGTCTTCTTGCTGGTCATTCCAGGGAGTGCTCCTTCGCCGGCCGGCTTCGGGCGGCTTATGGTCTTGGCCACGGGAACCCCACGGCGCGCGGTGCGCCGCGAAGCTGACGATGTCCCCCGGCTGACGGCAGCGGAGGTCTTTTTCCGGCGGTGCGCGCCGGCGGCGGCCTTCTTGGCCGCCCGGCTCATGCCGCTGGTGGTCTTTTTCGACCGGTGACGCGTTTTTCCTGCCACTGCTTTCGCGTGGAACTCACGCCCTCTCTATACGACGGCTTCCTCGTGAACGTCTTTTCCCGAAAAAATAGGCTCCCCGGGGGGAGCTTTCGGCTCTGGCGTTCGTATTTTCTTTGTATAGCACATTTTTGGCCAAAATCAAAGCTTTATGGCGATGCAGTGGAATTTACGCCATCAGTCCGGCGCAAAATCGGCAAATTGGGTTAAGGAGTAAGTTCGGCCGCTGCTTCCCGGTTCCATTCAATCTCCGGTTCCCGGCTCCGGAGAAAAATATTTCTCGAATTTTCCCGGCACGTTGTCCCATTCCTTGGCATCCGCCGGCACCTCCTTTTCCTTCTTGGCAGTGATATTCGGCCAAATTTTCGAAAAATCCGCGTTCAGCGTCAGCCATTTCTCCAGGCCCGGCTCGGTATCAGGCTTGATCGCATCCACCGGGCATTCAGGTTCACATACACCGCAATCGATGCACTCGTCGGGATGAATGACGAGCATGTTCTCGCCTTCATAGAAGCAGTCAACCGGACACACCTCCACGCAGTCCATGTACTTGCATTTTATGCACTTATCATTGACGACGTAGGTCATATGCGCCCCACGGACGTTCGTACGCCAACAAATGACTGTGCGAGGCCGTTATTTCAACTCTCTCCACGGCTTAAATCCGCTCGTTGGCGCGGTGCGATGCAAGATCCTCATAGAGTGCCTGCGCGGCTGAAGGCGCCCCGCGCCGCAGTGAAAATCCAACAACTTTGACGATTCGCACCCGTTCGAAGGCAACGGTGAGTACATCACCGGGCGCGATCTTGGTGCTCGCCGCCGTGATTCGCGCGCCGTTGACGCGTACATAACCGCTATCTACGAGGGCAGCGGCGGCGCTGCGTGTGCGCACGAAGCGTGCGTGCCACAACCATTTATCGATGCGCTGACGATCCAAGACCGAAGCGGCCTCAACGCCGTTCCTTGGCGTCCGCTTCGAGTTGTGCCTTCAGTGCCGCAAGTTTGGCAAACGGCGAATTCGGATCGGGCGCCCGCTCCCGGCGTTCGTCCCGGCTTTTACCCGAGCCTTGCCGTATTTGCCCTTCCCGCCGCTCTTGCGTGGACCACTCTGGCCTGCTGTGGCGATCATGTCGATCATGCCGCTTGCCACGATGCGGCCGGTAGTGCCGACGGTGACCGGGCTGTTCTTGATCGGGCACTACTGCGGGCGGCGTATCGCCTTGCGCCAAAGGTGCTGCGGCCACCGAATCCGGCGCCGCAACCGTCCCGGCGCGCGGCCGTTCGCGTTCAGCTCGGTGGCGATCGCGACGCGAACCGCGATGATCCGGCCGCTTTTCGCTCGGAGGCCGGCCGGGCCGCCAAACTTCGATGAAGGCTCCTTCGTGCAGTGTAACGTCGCTTATCGCGGCGTTATCGCTGGCGGGCGTGGGCGCTGGAGTTTCAGTTAAGGCCGGAACGGGTGTGTCCGCGGATATTTTTCCTATCCCATCGGGCATTGATATTGAATCCGGGTCCACATTATCTACGCTTGGCGCCGCAACTGCGACGGTAACATCCCCAGCATTCGTAGTTTTAGCCTCGACTGCGCTGCCGTCAGTTGGCATCGGAACTGCCGACTGTTCCGTCGTCACCGGCTGCTCTATTACCAAGGGCCGCTCCACCGGCTTTGGCCGCCGCTCCAAGCGGTAGCCGAGCGAGCGCAGGATGGATGCGAAGTCTTCGCCGGAGGAGCCCGCAAGCGACGTCATCGCAACAGTGACTGTGAATCCGCGGCCATCAACCGCACCAGACGGTTTCTCGCCCGACGAGCCCTCGCGCCACGCTAAGGCAGGACGAATCAGGTCGGCGAGCCGTTCGAGAATATCTACGCGCACCGCGCGCTCGCCACACACACGGTAGCCTGCGGGACGATAGAGCGTGCGATCAATGCCGTTGCCGACTGGGATAGAGGTGCGTCCCCCGGCAGCGAGCTGTTGAACTTCCGCAAGTCCCGCGAGCTCCGACCCCTCGTGCTTGAGCGCAAATAGTTGCGTTGCCAATCCGCGCGGTGCCGGCTTGAGTAGAGCTGGAACGTAGATGTGATAGGCGCCGAAACGTACACCATATTTTCGCAACGTCGCGCGCGAAGGCTGATCAAGTCCCTTGACATCCTCGGCAACCTTTTGGCGCTCGAGCACGCCGAGCGCCTCAACGAGCTGGAAGGCAACGCCGCGCGAAATCCCGGTCACGTCCTCGGCACTGGCAACCGCGATTAGCGGACCCAGTAGTTTTTCTACGTGCGCCTTGATCCATTGATCGAGGCGCGCCTGTACGGCTTCGCGCGAGGCGCCGGTGAGCTGCTCATCGGCAAGTATTCGCACGCGCGGGTGTAATACATCCTCGCCGGCAATGAGCTTGCCGACCGCGTCTCCAGTCCAGCGGATGATACCGTCGGGCATGAGCGCGAATTGATCGTCGGCGGATTGCGCGAACCGTGCCGCGCGCGCGTCGATCTCACCGGCTAATGCCTTTTGCGCCGCAGCGATTAGCGCCTTGGCTTCCGATCCACCGGCGGACGCGTCAGCGGTGAAGCGAAAACCCTCGAGCCGGCCGATGGCATGGCCCTCGACAACGACTTCGCCCGATTTTTGGATTTCGCTTTCCAGCATGTCGTTCTCGCGCAACCGCCGCATCAACACGCTGGTGCGCCGATCGACGAAGCGCGCGGTGAGCCGCTCATGCAATGCATCCGAAAGCCTGTCCTCGACCGCGCGCGTGACCTCCTGCCAGTGTTCCGGATCGGCAAGCCAATCGGGGCGATTGGCGACGAAGGTCCAGGTTCGGACATGGGCGATCCTCGTCGAAAGTGTGTCGATGTCGCCATCGATGCGATCGGCCTGGTCCACCTGGCGCGCAAACCAGTCGGCCGGGATTTTACCCTCCCGCATGAGAAATCCATAGAGGGTCACCGCGAGTTCGGCGTGATTAGCGGGCGCGACTTTGCGGTAATCGGGAACCTGACAAACCTCCCAGAGTCGCTCGATCGCGGCGGGCTTCGTTGCCATTGCGCGAACATCGTCGTCGCGAGCGGCGTGTTCGAGAACATGAATATCCTCGGCGATCGGGGCGCGTGTGAGACCCTGTTCCATCGGTGCCGCCGCAAGCGACGCCTGCAGCGCGCCGAGCGAGGTGAAGTCCAGCGTAGCATTACGCCATTGCAGGGCCTTAACCGACTCGAAGCGATGGCTTTCGAGCGCTTCGATCAATTCCGGCTCGAACGGCGGACAGCGCCCGGTCGTGGCAAAGGTGCCGTCGCGCATCGCCCGGCCAGCTCGGCCCGCGATCTGTGCGAGTTCGGCGGGATTGAGCCTGCGATACTGATACCCGTCGAACTTGCGGTCGGACGCGAACGCCACCTGATCAACGTCAAGATTGAGGCCCATGCCGATAGCGTCGGTAGCGATCAGATAGTCGACATCCCGCGACTGGTAGAGGGCGACCTGGGCGTTTCTAGTTCGCGGCGAAAGCGCACCAAGCACCACTGCGGCACCTCCGCGTTGACGGCGGATCAGTTCGGCGATGGCATAGACTTCGTCCGCGGAGAACGCGACGATCGCCGTACGTCGCGGCAGCCTTGTGATTTTACGATCGCCCCCGAATGTCAGCTGCGACAGCCGTGGACGGCTGACGATATTGGCTCCGGGTAAGAGTTTTTCCACCATCGGCCGCATGGTCGCGGCGCCGAGTACAAGTGTTTCCTCGCGCCCTCGACGATTGAGCATACGGTCAGTGAAGACATGGCCGCGTTCGAGATCGGCTCCGAGCTGGATTTCGTCGATGGCGACGAATGCGACATCGAGGTCGCGCGGCATCGCCTCCACGGTGGATACCCAGAAACGCGGATTGACGGGCTTGATTTTCTCCTCGCCGGTAATGAGGGCGACCTCCTCCGCACCCATCCGATCGGTGATCTTGTTGTAGACTTCGCGGGCCAGGAGCCGCAGCGGCAATCCGATGATACCGGAGGAATGCGCCAGCATTCGCTCGATCGCGAGATGGGTCTTGCCGGTATTGGTTGGTCCGAGAACGGCAGTTACGCCAACTCCACGCGCGCGCGTGTCGCGAATCGCGGTCGCAGACTGATTGATGGTCATCGATGATCCGGATGCGGGCTCGGATAGTGCTTCTGGCCCGCGCAGTGCGCGGTGAAACGTTCAAGACCCGAGCCTGACAAGGCCTCCTGCGGGGATTTCTGTATCACAATGCGACGCTAGCCAAGCCTGTGTTTAAGCTGTGGAACGAGTCTCGAACGAATCGCGGCCGAATCGCGGACTTGAGGGCTGTTCGGGTTCGTTCACTGCGACATCTGGTGGGCGCCTTCCGGGGGCTACAACATCAAGTATTTTCGTGCCCCTTCACACGCGTAGAGGGTGCTGAGAACGTTAACAACGCGGCTCCCACCTTGCCCCGGCGAGTCAAGCCCAAATCGCGATTCCGCATTCCCTCTCCTGTGGATAATTCTGCGACTTACATCCGGGAATAACATTATTGCGTCTTCACGCTGGCGCGGGATGGCTGTGGCACGGCTACAAATTGCGTGGCTTCTAGCAGCGCAAGTCCCAGAGGCGTTGGAATTTGCACCCGAAATGGCACTAGGACACGCGTGCCGGCGAGCGGAGCGAGCCAGACCTCCATCTCTCGTAGCTTGGCGAGATATTTGATGGCTGCCCGATCAGGAATATGTCCTGCGATCGGCGTGAAATTGATCGAGCAAACCAGGGCCGGGCCGATATAGCCCTTCTCGGATTTGACGTTATCCATTCGCTTGAAGGCAAGATCGAGGTCGTATCGCAGTCGACCGTCGAAAATTGCAACGTGACGGCGGCAGATTTCGGGGTCGAGCACATCGCCGTTGCCAGGCACGCGGACAAGCGAAGCAGACATTGGATCGAGCACACCCCGGCGATCGGCGTCGGTGAGTGGAATGCGTTTCGGATGCGGCGGCGTTGGCGGTGTGGCGGAAAAATCTTTGACGAGGCCGCCGTTCAGCGTGATCCGTACTTCCTCCGTATGTTTATCGGTAATGATAGTGGCAGAATAGCTCGAGGGAACGAAATGGTTGGCATTGATCGTGCCGCGCGAGGCGCCGGTGCCTTGACCGCTTTTAAATACGCGGAGCAGCCCGGCCGTCGTGCCGCTCGCGGCGGCGGTGAATTGCGTGTCACCGATGTCGATTACCCACGCACCCTTACCGAGCGTGACGCCGGCAAGCGAGCCAACATATCGTGCGTCCAACCGAGCCTGAGCCTCGGCCGCACACGGGGCCGCGCCCACAAGCAAAAAGACCACCGCGACAACACGAAAATTCGCGCGGGGCGGGAGGTGCTGTAATGGGAACACGGTCAAATCCTTATCAGCAACGCAACATGTGGAACTAGCTGGTCGGCGTTGCAAGAGCGATCGGATGAACGCCACGGTCGGACGGCTGCTCTTCCACCGGCATTGCGTCTTTTTTTTAAGTCCGATCAAATCGATCTCGCAACAGAAAGGCGTTTTTCATGTGTCTCCAAGCCGAATACGCCCTTTTTGTGTGATCGATAACCGCATGAACGTGCCGTGCTTGACGCCTCTGACCGCTCTTACTATACGTCCGCCTTCCCGGCCGGAATTGACTCTTTTTTCTTAATCTCCGGCGCGACTTTGAACGAAGTCCGAGGTTTCCCATGTCCCGGCGCTGCGAACTTACCGGCAAGACAGCTTTAACCGGCCACAAGGTGAGCCATTCCAACCGCAAGACCAAGCGGCGGTTCCTGCCCAACTTGGTCAATGTCACCATGATCTCAGACGCGCTCAGCCAGCCGGTGAAGCTGCGTATTTCCGCGAACGCGCTCAAGACCGTCGATCACCGCGGCGGACTTGATGCCTTCCTGCTCAAGGCAAAGGACGACGAGCTTTCAGAGCGGGCGTTGGAGATCAAACGTCAGGTCAAAAAGAAGCTCGCCACGGCAAGTTGAGTTATTCATCGGTCATGCCCCGCGAAAGCGGGGCATCCAGTAATCGCCGTCATTCCACTATCTTGTTCGTCCGCGCATACTGGATCGCCCGGTCAAGCCGGGCGATGACATTTTTGGGCGCAAGCATCAACGTTCCAGCAATACGAATTGCAGCAGCAACGTGCGCTGCAGCCCCGAAAAATTGTCGTCAGAAACGATGGTAAGCACGATTTCCCCGTCGGGGCCGCGATGGGCGGAAAGTCCTTCCATGTTGTCGATGTTGTAGCCGAGGTCGGCCTCGACCAGGACCAGCCCGTCGAGCACTTTGCCCGGCTGCACACTTGACAGCGGCACGCGGCGGATGCGTATCGCAAGACCGCGAATCCACGAAGCCCGTCTTTCCAAGATCAGAAGATCGGCATCCGGTGTCGTCGCGCAGTCGCTTACATCGTACTCATCCAGACGCCTAACCGTAAAATTGCGGAATGACGGGCCATCGATGAGAAAGCCGAGAATATTGCCGGCGGTGTCGAGCCCGCGTTCGGAGATTGCGATCAGCGTGCCGGCGAGTGGCATGCCCTTTTGCGGGATGACGAGACATTCAATGCTCTTGTTGCGCGGCAGTGTCTTGAATTCTGGCGGGACCGCAATTGGCGCGCCGCGCGCGAGCAAGCCCTCTTTACCGTAGTTGAAGCGCACGATCTGGTGAACGCGCTCGACGCCGACATAGACCGTGCCGCCGTCTTGCGCGATCGATTCGACATCGAACCACCCGCGTGCCGCGAGCGCGCGGCCATCGGCGCCAAGAATAGGTGCGGTTTCCACGCCGGCGAGCGCCTGTGGGACGCCGCCGCGATAAACGATGTGACCGGCAAACCAACGACCCTTGTCGTTCACGGCAAGAAAGCGTGTGCCATCGGAATTCAAACGAATGCCGGACAGGCCGCCGAATTCTTTATTCGGCGATGTCAACTCAAGTCCACCTCGAAATTCCAGTGCGCCGAAGAATTTCTGCGTTGCATCACGTGCGTTGAAACTTGCGATCGGCCTTGCCTCGACTTCGATCCGGATCGGTGGCTCGGCATGCTTCGGGGCTTGCGCCAAAACCTCGGAAAGCAACAACCCCAACGTGGCGCAAACGACAGCGAGCGCAAAGCGCCGTACGGTCACGCGTGAAGTCTCCGCCGTCCTTGCGGACGCGTCTCGATTATCGCATGCTCGTCGAACAATTCAGCAAGCTTGTCGGTCATGGCGCCGCCAAGCTCCTCGGCATCTACGATTGTGACCGCACGGCGGTAATAACGCGTCACATCATGGCCGATGCCAATGGCGATCAATTCGATCGGCGAGCGGGTTTCGATTTCTTCGATCACCCAGCGCAGGTGCCGTTCAAGATAATTGCCGGCATTGACCGACAGGGTGGAATCGTCCACCGGTGCACCATCTGAAATCATCATCAGGATGCGCCGCTGTTCGGGCCGAACCAGCAAGCGCCGATAAGCCCAGTTGAGCGCTTCGCCGTCGATATTCTCCTTGAGTAGGCCTTCGCGCATCATCAGCCCGAGATTCTTCCGTGCGCGGCGCCACGGTGCGTCGGCAGATTTATAGATGATGTGGCGTAGATCGTTGAGCCGGCCGGGATTTGCGGGTTTGCCCGCGGCAAGCCAAGCCTCACGCGATTGCCCACCCTTCCAGGCGCGGGTGGTGAAGCCGAGAATCTCCACCTTGACGCCGCAGCGTTCCAACGTGCGCGCCAAAATATCGGCGCAGGTCGCCGCTACTGTAATTGGCCGTCCGCGCATCGAGCCGGAATTGTCGAGTAGCAACGTGACCACAGTGTCGCGGAATTGCGTGTCCTTCTCGTGCTTGAACGAGAGCGGGTGTAAGGGATCAACGATAATGCGCGACAATCGTGCCGGATCGAGGATGCCTTCCTCGAGATCAAACTCCCAGGCACGACTCTGTTGTGCCATCAGGCGACGCTGCAAGCGGTTGGCGAGCCGCGCCACGACACCCTGCAGATGTGAGAGTTGCTTGTCGAGATAGCCACGCAGCCGATCGAGCTCTTCCGGCTCGCACAATTCCTCCGCGCCGATCTCCTCGTCGAATCTGATCACGAAGGCTGAATAATCCGGCCCACGCGGGGTGTTGTCACCGTGCGAGCGCGGCCGCCACGGCTCGTTCGAGGTCTCGGCATCGCCCATGTCGGCATCATCGGCCATCTCGGCGGTCGGCGCATCGATGGCTTCGGCGTCGCTGTCCTGAGCGTCCTTAGCGCCTTCGGCTTCTTCCAGGCTGATACGCTGTAAATCCTCGGAATCCGCGGCTTCGCCCTGCTCGCCTTTTTCGTCCTGGCGGCGATCAGGATTACCCTCTTCGTCATTCTCCTCGTCTTCGGAATCCCGCTCGCGGTCGTCCCCCATGTCGAGATCATCGAGTAGATCGTGCACGGCGTCGCCAAAGCGCCGCTGGTCTTCCAACAAGCGCTCGAGTCGATCAAGCCCGCGCCCGGCGCGATCCTCGATCAGCGGCCGCCAGAGATCGACGAGCTACTTGGCGGCGGGCGGCGGTGTCTGACCGGTGAGACGTTCGCGGACCATCATTGCGATCGCATCCTCGATCGGTGCATCGGCACGGTCGGTGATCTCGTCGAATTTGCCGCGATGAAAGCGGTCGTCGAGCATGGCAGCGAGGTTTTTTGCAACACCGGTCATACGCCGTGCGCCGATTGCCTCAACGCGGGCTTGTTCTACGGCCTCGAATACTGCCCGCGCCTGTTGACCGCCGGGCACGAGCTTGCGGTGCACGGTAGGATCGTGACAGGCGAGCTTGAGCGCAATTGCGTCGGCATGTCCGCGAACGATTGCCGCATCCGTCCGGCTAATTTTGCGCGGCGGCTCGGGCAGCCGCGCCTTGGCGCCGATCAAGCCCGGGCGCTCGGCGGCGAAGGCGACTTCGAGATCGGGTTTCTTGGCAATAGCGCGCAAGCATCCGGTCACCGCGCGCTTGAACGGATCGGTTGGGCTCTCCTTCGGTCCGGGCTTGATTTTGTAATTCGTAGACATGGCGGCAGCACTGGGCGGATGCGTGTTGATTTCAGCTCAATGCCACATTCACCGAGGACTCGGGCAATTCGGTGCCGAAGCTGCGCTGATAGAATTCCGCGACGATCGGCCGTTCCAGCTCGTCGCATTTGTTGAGGAAGGTAAGGCGGAAGGCAAAACCAACGTCACTGAAGATATCAGCGTTCTCCGCCCACGTGATCACCGTGCGCGGGCTCATCACCGTCGAGATATCACCGTTCATGAAGGCGTTGCGGGTAAGATCGGCGACGCGCACCATCTTGTTGACGATGTCGCGGCCTTGCTCAGTGCGATAATGCCTCGCCTTGGCAAGCACGATCTCGACTTCGTTGTCGTGCGGCAGGTAGTTCAAGGTGGTGACGATGGACCAGCGATCCATTTGACCCTGATTGATTTGCTGCGTGCCGTGATAGAGGCCCGACGTATCGCCAAGGCCCACGGTGTTGGCGGTGGCAAACAAGCGAAAAGCCGGGTGCGGGCGGATCACCTTGTTCTGGTCGAGCAGCGTGAGTTTACCCGACTGTTCGAGCACGCGTTGGATGACAAACATCACGTCGGGCCGCCCGGCGTCGTATTCGTCGAAGCAGAGCGCAATATTGTGTTGGAGCGCCCACGGCAACATGCCGTCGCGGAACTCGGTGACCTGCAAGCCATCCTTGATGATAATGGCGTCCTTGCCGATAAGATCGACGCGGCTGATATGGCTGTCGAGATTGACGCGCACGCACGGCCAGTTGAGCCGCGCCGCAACCTGCTCGATATGAGTCGATTTGCCCGTGCCATGATAGCCGGTGACTATGACGCGGCGGTTCTTAGCGAAGCCCGCGAGTATGGCGAGCGTGGTCGGCCGATCGAATAGATAGTCGGGATCGACATCGGGCACATGCATGTCCGGCTCTGAATAGGCCGGCACTTCCATATCGCTGTCGATGCCAAACACCTGCCGCACGGACACTTTCATGTCCGGTAGGCCGGCGACTTCCTCGGTTGCGGTTGTCATCGGAACTCCGTGGCCCAGTCCGTGCCTGGGCGACTTTTCATCGAGAAGGTGCAAATCAGATATCGCGGGTAATTTAGCAGAGGCAAAGGAGGCGGCGAAACTACCAAATCCTCAACAGAGACCCGCGGTTTTCAGATAATTATAGGACTGGATAATCTCAACCAGCCGGTCCTCGGTCGAGCGATCGCCGCCATTGGCGTCCGGATGGTGACGCTTAACCAGTTCTTTGAAGCGCGCCTTGATGTCGGCGCGGCTGGCGCCCACTTCGAGGCCGAGTACATCGATGGCCTTACGTTCGACATTGCGGATGGTACGCGTTTCGCGCTCCACCCGCCCGGCGTCGGCGTGCTGCCGGCCACCAATCTCATTGAAAATACCGAAGGGATCGACCGAACCATCAGGCCCAACATAGAAATGGCTACGCTCCTGGTTTGCCCCGCGCGTACCCGTACCCATCTTCCAGGTC
>JACQTM010000097.1 GCA_016210825.1 Hyphomicrobiales bacterium | reverse complement strand
GGCAGCATGGGGCTTGCCTGTCCTATCGCGCACGGGGTCGCATTAGCCCAGCCCGAACGTGGCGTCATTGCGATCGAGGGGGATGCCTCGATTCTGATGTCGCTCGGCTGCCTCACCACAATCGGGATGTTGCGTCCGCGCAATCTGACGATCCTCATCATGGACAACGGCATGTGCCAGATCACCGGCAAGCAGCCGACCGCGACGCAAGGGTCGGCCGACATCGTTGCGATCGCGCGCGGCGCCGGAATCGAGAACAGCATTTGGGTTCGCGATAGCGCGCATTTCGACGAGCTGATTAGCCGCCGCTTTGACACCGGCGGCCCTGCCCTCATCGCGGCCAAGATCGACGACCGGCCGGCGGCCGGGCAAACCGTACGCGATCCGGCTCTAATCCGCAGTCGCTTCATGAAAGGGCTCGGCACCGGTCACGGCGGCGGCCTGGATAGCTAAATTTTCAATTACCCAGCAGATCGCGACTGACGATCAGGCGCATCACCTCGTTGGTGCCTTCGAGGATCTGATGCACGCGTACATCGCGCAATACGCGCTCAATCGGGTGGTCGCGTAGATAGCCGTAACCGCCGTGAAGCTGCAGGCAACCATTCACCACCTCGAAGCCGTTGTCGGTCGCCATTCGCTTGGCCATGGCCGCAAGGCGTGTTGCGCCTGGCTCGTTGTTTCCAACCGCGTTCGCTGCCCGGCGAACCATTAAACGGGCGGCTTCGATCTCGGTAGCATAATCGGCAATTCGGAAACGCAAAGCTTGAAAGTCAGACAGCCGCTGGCCGAATTGCTTTCGCTCACGCATATAGTCGATGGTGCGGTCAAGACAGAATTGCGCGCCGCCGATAGAGCAAGCTGCGATATTGAGCCGGCCGCCATCAAGCCCAGCCATGGCGATCTTGAAGCCGTCGCCTTCCTGACCGATGAGATTGTCCGCCGGCACGCGGCAATTCTCGAAAATCACCATCGCGGTCGGCTGCGACTTCCAGCCGAGCTTCTTCTCCGGCGCGCCGAATGATAATCCCTTAGTGCCCTTCTCCACGACGATGCAAGAAATCCCCTTCGGCCCGGCGCCACCTGTGCGGACCATGCACACATAAACATCGGACACGCCGCCGCCGGAGATGAACGCTTTCGCGCCGTCAAGCACATAGTTGCCGCCGTCGCGCCGCGCCCTGGTCGAGAGGCTCGCGGCGTCGGAACCCGCGCCCGGTTCGGTAAGGCAATAGCTCGCGAAATGCTCCATCGTGCACAGTTTCGGCAGGAAGCGTTTGCGCTGGGCGTCGCCGCCGAAGGCGTCGACCATCCACGCAGCCATGTTGTGGATCGAGATATAGGCCGCGGTCGAGGTGCAGCCCTGCGCCAGTTCCTCGAAGATGATCGTGGCGTCGAGCCGAGAAAGGCCCGAGCCGCCAACGTCGTCTTTTACATAGACACCGCCGAAGCCGAGCGCCGCGGCTTGGCGGAGCGCGTCAATGGGAAAGGTCTCGTTCTCATCCCAGTCACGCGCATGCGGTATCATCACCTCGCGTGCGAATTGCCGCGCGGTGGCCTGGAAAGCGCGCTGGTCTTCCGAGAGGTCAAAGTCCATTTTCTTTTCTGTCGCCCCCGGCGCTTGACATGCAGGTCGGATCTATCCGACCTGCAGTACAAATAGCGTCCAAATTCGGGTATACCTGAATTCGGAAAGGTCCATCCGGCACCAAAAGATTTGACAGCAGAAGATGGATTGCCGGGTCAAGCCCGGCAATGACGATGTTGGGTAAAAAACCCCCTATGGCGATTAAATACGGCCGCCCGATCGAGAGTACGACCAAGTTCGTGCCCGTGGATGCCAAGGCGTCGCCTGCCCAAGGCGACGCCCTCGACCTGACGTCGCGGCCGCGCCGGCTACGCCGTGCCGATTGGATCAGACGGTTGGTACGCGAAAGCGTGTTCACGACCGACGACCTGATCTGGCCGCTATTTCTGGTTGACGGTGAAAGGAAGCGTATCGCGGTGGAGTCGATGCCCGGCGTCGAGCGCCTATCCACCGACGAAGCCGTGCGCGAGGCCGAACGCGCGGCGAAGCTCACGATCCCCTGTATTGCCCTCTTCCCCTATACCGATCCGAAAGCGCGGGACGAGGACGGTAACGAAGCACTCAATCCCGACAATCTCGTCTGCCGCACCATCCGCGCCATTAAGAAGGAAGTGCCGGAAGTCGGATTACTATGCGATGTGGCGCTTGATCCTTACACCAGCCACGGCCATGACGGCCTGCTCCGCGCCGGTGAAATCATCAACGATGAGACCGTCGCGGTGTTGGTCAAGCAAGCGCTCGTTCAGGCCGCGTCCGGCTGCGACATCATCGCGCCATCGGATATGATGGATGGCCGCATCGGCGCGATCCGCGCGGCGCTCGACCGCGACGGTTTCACGCAAGTCGCGATCATGGCCTATGCGGCGAAATACGCCTCCGCCTTTTACGGTCCCTTCCGCGACGCTGTCGGCTCCGCCAAGACGCTGACCGGAGACAAGCGCACCTATCAAATGGACCCAGCCAATACCGACGAAGCTTTGCGCGAGGTCGCCCTTGATATCGAGGAAGGCGCCGACATGGTGATGGTGAAGCCGGGCATGCCATATCTCGACATCCTCGCCCGCGTCAAAGATGCGTTTCGCATGCCGACCTTCGCCTATCAGGTGTCCGGCGAATACTCGATGCTAATGGCCGCGGTGCAGAACGGCTGGCTCGACGGCGAGCCCGCAATGATGGAGAGCCTGATCGCGTTCAAGCGCGCCGGCGCCGACGGCGTGCTGACCTACTTTGCGCCGCGCGTGGCGGAGCGTCTGAAAAACGGTTGAGTCTCATTCCATCGCATCGCCCGGCTCGACACGCACCGGCCGGTAGCCATCGGCGGCCAGCGCGGACATGATTTCGTTGGCATGCGCCGCGTCGCGTGTCTCCAAGGTGACGTCGAGCCGTGCACCCTTTGCCGGCACATCAAGAAATAGGCGCTTGTGATCGACTTCGAGAATATTCGCGCCGAGATCGCCAAGCCTTGTTGCGATGATGCCAAGCACGCCCGGCCGGTCCGGAATGGCGAGGCGGAAGGCAACGATGCGATCTTCGCGTTCAAGCTCTCGGACGGTGATTGACGCAAGAATACGCGGATCGATGTTGCCACCGGTAAGAACGAGGCCCATCCGCTTGCCGCGAAAGCATTCCGGCTGCGCCAGGATCGCGGCAAGACCCGCAGCGCCTGCGCCCTCGGCGACGGTCTTTTGCAACGTGACGAATGCATTCACGGCGCGTTCCAGGTAGGTCTCATTGACGAGAAAAATTTCGGAAACAAGTTTACGGACAATCTGCACCGTCATCCCGCGTACCTCCTTCACCGCGATGCCTTCGGCAAGCGTCGGCCCACCCGCTGCATTCTTCCCGCCATGCAACGCGTTCCACATCGACGGGTACAGCTCGGTCTCAACGCCGAAAATTTCGATGTTCGGTTTGATCGCTTTCGCCGCGATGGCAATTCCGGAGATTAAGCCGCCACCGCCTATCGGCACGATCAAGCTGTCGAGGTCGCGCACTTCATCGAGCATTTCAAGCGCGATGGTGCCTTGGCCAGCAATGATATGCGGGTCGTCGAAGGGGTGAACCTGCACGAGTCCTCGCTCGCGCATTAGCACTTCTGCACGCTGCTGTGCCTCGCCGACCGTCTCCCCATGCAACACCACCTCGGCGCCATAGGCGCGGGTAGCAGCCACTTTTACCGCGGGCGCGATCACCGGCATGACAATTGTCGCCGCAATACCGAGCCGTGCCGCATGATAGGCGACGGCCTGCGCGTGATTGCCAGCAGACATGGCGACAACGCCGCACGCACGTTCCGCTGATGTCAATGATGAGAGTTTGACAAGCGCACCGCGATCCTTAAACGAATTGGTGACTTGGAGATTTTCGTATTTAACGAAAATCGTAGCCCCGGTCAGCGCCGATAGCTTCGGCGCCGGTAAAATAGGCGTGCGCACGACGTGCGCCGCAATGACGCTACGGGCGGCTTCAATGTCGGCGATTGTAACCATCAATGATCGAGTCCTTGCTTAGACTTCGCGTGGCCTGGGGCCCGCCAACCCGACCAGACCACCGGGTCTCAGCACAAACAAGACCACAAGCAGCGCGAACACCACAATTTTCGAGCTGCTCGAAGTTGAGCGGACTGACGCAAGCCGAATGCGAAAAAATGGCGGCAACGACCAGGAAACGCACCACGCCGATTATGGCCTATAGTCTAGCGCGAGTTCGCGTGTTCTCCCATCGTGTCAATGCGGCATCCGCGCCCCCTTGAATCGCGCCGGTCAAGTTGTACGTTCATCGCCATGTCTGAGAGCGATCCGCACAAAGTCGGAACTTCGTTTGAGATGAAGCCGCACGCTTATGAGCCGGCGGCTAACCCTGAATTATTCGACGGTGTACCCGCACGCCGTGTGGTCGCGTTTGTCATCGACCTTGTGATCATCGCAATCCCTGTCATTTTCATGGCGATCTTCATCTTCGCCATCGGCGTCGTCACACTTGGGCTCGGCTTTATTCTTTATGGATTGTTGCCGGCGGCATCTGTGTTCTGGGCGCTCGTTTACTACGGTCTGTGCTTCGGAAGCCCGCGTTCGGCAACACTCGGTATGCGCGTAATGGATCTTGAGATGCGGACCTGGTATGGCGCGCCGGCTTATTTCGTGCTCGGCGCGGTTCATGCGGTTGCATTCTGGGTATCGTTGTCGGCGCTTACACCGCTGATTCTCTTGGTTTGCTTCTTCAACGAGCGCCGCCGATTGCTGCACGACATGGCTGTGGGTACGATTGTGATTAACAACGAGGTACGGGCACGGATTTTACGCGCCGCATACCGGCCGGGCGGCTGAGTCGCGTCAATGACCTTTGACGTCAGCCTTGCGTGGAGACATTCTGGGCGCTGGAAAAGCCGATGACTCAGCATTCACGCGATACGCCGCAATTCTACCTGACCTCACCGTCACCTTGCCCCTATCTGCCGGGCAAGGAGGAACGCAAGGTGTTTACGCACCTTGTCGGTGAACGCGCTGGCGGGCTAAACGATCTGCTCACCCACGGCGGCTTTCGCCGCAGCCAATCGATCGCATACCGGCCCGCCTGCGAAAGTTGCCGGGCCTGTATCTCGGTACGCGTGGTGGCGGAAGAATTTCGCCCGTCGCGTAACATGCGCCGCATCAGCGAGCGCAACGACGACGTCGTCGCCGAGATGCGCTCGGCGACCCCGACATCCGAGCAATATTCGGTGTTCCGTGCCTATCTCGATGCCCGCCACCGTGACGGCGGTATGGCCGACATGACAGTGCTCGACTACGCCATGATGGTCGAGGACAGCCACGTCGATACCAGGCTCGTCGAATATCGACAACTACAGCCCGGCGGTAATGGCAATGGGCATCGCACGGGCACGTTGCTTGGCGTCGCGTTGACCGACGTACTCAATGACGGACTTTCAATGGTCTATTCATTCTTCGACCCGGACGACGACGTGAGGTCACTCGGCACCTTCATGATTATCGATCATGTCTATCGCGCCCAGCGGATGGGGCTTGCGTATGTCTATCTCGGTTATTGGGTCCGCGGTTCGCGCAAGATGGACTACAAGGGCCGCTTCTTGCCGCAGGAGCGGTTGATGCCGCAGGGTTGGATGCGGGTTGAACTCTGAACCTGGTGCACCATCCGAGCCCGGCGGTCTAGCGAGACAGGCGCCGCTATCAAGAGCCCGATCCGATTGCAAAATCGACAAGCAATTTGACGTTAAGCACGATCACAGTGATGGCCGTAATCGCGGCGAGCAGTGTTACCCAACGCGGCGCGATTAGCGCGCCCATCTTATTTCGATCCGCTGTGAACATCACCAGTGGCACGATGGCGAAGGGAAGCTGAAGGCTGAGCAATACCTGACTCAAAATCAGCAGCTTGGCGGTGCCGCCCTCCCCATACCAGATAGTCACGGCCGCCGCCGGTACGATGGCAATGCCGCGCGTGATCATGCGCCGCGCCCAGGCCGGCAGTCGGATGTCGAGGAAGCCCTCCATCACAATTTGACCGGAGAGTGTTGCAGTCACCGTGGAATTGATGCCACAGCAGAGCAAGGCGATGCCGAACAGCGTCGGCGCCATCGCCGAGCCGAGCAATGGCGCGATCAGCGAATGTACCTCGCCGAGCTCGGAGACATTGGTCTGACCCACCTTGTTGAAAGTCGCGGCAGCAAGAATGAGAATCGACGCATTGATCAAGAGTGCGAACATCAATGCGATCGTGGAATCGATCGTGGCGAGATTGATTGCCTCGCGTTTGTCCCCAAGCGACTCGCCAAAGCGGCGCGTCTGTACCACACCCGAATGCAGATAGAGGTTGTGTGGCATCACGGTGGCGCCGAGAATGCCGAGCGCGAGATAGAGCATATCGGGATTGGTGACGATCTCGGTGGTTGGCGCGAAGCCGCGGACCACCGCGCCCCATTGCGGATCGGCCAGCAAAATTTGCACCGTAAAACTGACAGTGATTACGCCTAGCAATGCCACGATCAGCGCTTCGATCCAGCGAAAGCCGATATTTTGCAGCCATAAGATCAGGAACACGTCGGCTGCTGTGATGAGCACGCCAATCTCGAGCGGAATACCAAACAATAAATTGAGGCCAATGGCGGTGCCGATGACCTCGGCGAGATCGGTAGCGCAGATCGAAAGTTCCGCCAGAAGCCAAAGTGGAAAGGAGATCACTCGCGGGAAGGCGTCACGGCAGGCCTGCGCGAGGTCGCGTCCGGTGGCGATGCCGAGCCGGGCGCAAAGCGCCTGCAACAGGATCGCCATCACGTTAGAAAGCAGCGCGATGGTCAGCAGCGCATAGCCGAACTTGGAGCCGCCGGCGAGAGAGGTCGCCCAATTGCCAGGATCCATGTAGCCGGTTGCAACAAGATAGCCGGGGCCGAGAAAGGCAACGAGCTTCTTCCAGATCGGCCCGCTTGGTCGCGTCGCGATCGAGCCGAATACTTCCGACAGCGAAGGCCGGCCGCGGTCGCGCCGCCAACCCACTCCGTAATGCAAGATTGCGCCCTTTCCTGTTGACGCTGTAGTCGTACCGCTTGGAGCCAAGTCCTTCTTTGATTGGCATCATTTGCCTTTGTTGCAAATAATTTGCAATTGCATTAAATTCCAGCGCGTTGGGAATATTTTCGCGGAGACGGGTATGCGCGGATTGAACGTCGCAAACTGGATTTCCAAGCGTTTTAGCCGGCGGGGACTGCTCTCC
>JACQTM010000122.1 GCA_016210825.1 Hyphomicrobiales bacterium | reverse complement strand
GGTCGCGCCAGGCACTGGGGTGATGAGAATGCCGCCGGTCTCGGTCTGCCACCAGGTGTCCACGATCGGGCAGCGGGTCTCGCCCACGACGCGATAATACCATTCCCAGGCCTCCGGATTGATCGGTTCACCCACCGTGCCGAGCAGGCGGATGCTCTTACGTTTCGTTTTCTTCACTGGCGCGTCGCCGGCCTGCATCAGCGCGCGAATGGCCGTCGGCGCCGTGTAGAAAATATTGACCTTGTGCTTGTCGCAGACCTCCCAAAAGCGCGAGGCCGTCGGGTAGTTTGGCACGCCCTCGAACATCAGCGTTGTCGCGCCATTGGCGAGTGGGCCATAAACGATATAACTGTGCCCCGTCACCCAGCCGACGTCGGCCGTGCACCAGAAGATATCCTTTTCGTGGTAATCGAAAACGTATTGGTGCGTGATCGCGGCATAGACAAGATAACCGCCGGTCGTGTGCAATACGCCCTTCGGCTGGCCAGTCGAGCCCGACGTATAAAGAATGAACAGCGGATCCTCCGCGTTCATCGGTTCGCAGGGGCAATCGACTGGCACGGTTTTCGCGAGTTCATCGTAATAGACATCGCGGCCCGACTTCATAGCGACCGCGGCGCCCGTGTGGCGCAAAACAATGACGGTGGTCACATGTCCGAGCTTGCTGCAGGCGGCGTCGGTGTTGGCCTTCAGCGGAATCTTGCGGCCGCCACGAACGCCTTCGTCGGCGGTAATAACGACATCCGAACGGCAGTCCTCAATTCGGCCGGCGAGTGAATCCGGCGAGAAGCCGCCGAACACGACGGAATGAATGGCGCCGATACGCGCGCAAGCGAGCATGGCGTAAGCCGTCTCGACGATCATCGGCAGGTAGATGGTGACCCGGTCGCCCCTCTTGACGCCGCGCGCTTTCAGCACGTTGGCGAATTTACACACCTCGGCGTGGAGCTGCTTGTACGTGACCTTCTTGTCTTCCTTCGGATTGTCACCCTCCCAGATGATCGCCACCTGCTTGGCGCGCTTCTTCAGATGCCGGTCAATGCAATTGTAGGAGGCGTTAGTGGTGCCGTCCTCGAACCATTTGATGAAGACATTGTTCTGAGCAAACGAGGTATTCTTGACCTTCTTGAACGGCTTCATCCAATGGATGCGCTTGGCTTCCTTGCCCCAGAACTTGTCGGGATCCTTGATCGACGCCGCGTATAACTTCTTGTACTTGGCGTCGTTGGCATAGGCGCGTTTGCTCCACGCAGCCGGAACCTTGTAAACCTTCTCCGACATCTCAAATTTCCTCCCACGCAACCCTGCGGATCGTTTGAAATCCGCCTATTCTTTTGACGCAATTATGCGAAGCCGCCGCCCCCCGGGCAAGGTGGCGGGTCTTGCACTTTGGTGGCAGGAACGGATGGCAGACGCGGCACCAGTGAGGGGCCGATATTTCAGCGGACCCCCAACGCCCCGATAATAGCGCCCATGACGATGAGCTCGGCGAGCCAATGGCCGGCATCAATCACGGTTAGCGTCGGCTTCCTCATCGCAAACGCGTAATTCACAGCGATTGTGGTGACGACAAACCCGAGCCAGGCGAATGCCCCCGAGATAACACCGTTGCGCAAAGTGACCTGTCCCGGGCCGAGGTGGCCAATTAATCCTGCTAGAACCCACGCCATAATGAGCGCGGCAATGAAGGCAATCACGAACGGCGCGTAGAAGGCGGGGGTGCCCTTGCGTTTGCCAAGGTCGGTCTTGGTCTTGCCCAACGCCGCAAGCCAAGCCTGGCCGAAGATGCCGTACCAGACCGCGCCGGTGATCCAGCCCGCGACTGCCGCGATAAAGATTGCGAGATAATTCACACCAGCAAATGTCATTGCGACCTTCTCCCTTCATCCATTTTACATCTTAAGCTCACCCATACGGCAGACAATCTTCCATTCTTCGGCCGTCACCGGCTGTACTGACAAGCGCGAATGTTTCAGGAGCGCCATGTTCTTCAGTCCCGGTTCGGTTTTGATTGCCGTAAGCGTCACCGGCATCGGCATGGGCGCGAGTGCGCGCACGTCAACCACGACCCAGGGTTCGCCCTTCTTGGCGGTCGGGTCGGTATAATGCTCGCGAATAATCTCGACGACGCCCACGATCTCTTTGCCAATGTTGGAATGATAGAAGAAGGCACGATCGCCTTTCTTCATTTTCATTAGGTTCTGCTTGGCGGTGTGATTGCGAACGCCCGACCATGCCTCACCACTGACGCCTTTCTTGATCTGGTGCTGCCATGACCACGCATCGGGCTCGCTCTTCATCAACCAATACGCCATCGTTGCTACTCCGCGCGGATCGGCCGGTTGAGAAGCATTTCGATGGCTTGATCGACGCTCGCGCGTTGCTCGATGATGTCCGCCACCGCAGTCACGATCGGCATCTCCACCCCCTGCGCCTGGCCCATTTCGGCGAGCGCTTGAGCGGTGAAAGCGCCCTCGGCAAGTCCAACTGCGCCCAGGCCCGCGCTCGGTGCATGGCCTTTTCCGAGATTCACGCCCAAGGAAAAATTCCGCGATTGGGGGCTTGAGCAGGTTAGGATGAGGTCGCCAAGACCAGAAAGTCCCATCATTGTCTCGGTTCGCGCGCCATGCGCGTTACCGAAGCGCACAAGCTCGGCGAAGCCGCGAGTGGTCAATGCCGCCGCCGCGCTTTCGCCGAGCCCGCGGCCAGCGACGATGCCTGCCGCGATGGCGAGCACATTCTTGGCGGCGCCCCCAATCTCGACCCCGCGAACGTCGGTCGATTGATAGGGCCGGAAGCTGCGTGAGCCGAGGGCTTCGGCGAGCGCCACCGCAAGCGTCTCGTTTTTTGTCGCCAGCGTGACCGCGGTCGGCAATCCACGCGCGACATCGGCTGCGAAACTCGGACCGGAGAGGATCGCAGGGATCGCCAAGGGTGTGCATTCACCGAGAATTTCGGTCATGAATTTGCGAGTGCCCCGCTCGATGCCTTTAGCGCAGGCGATAACCGGAATTTCTTTTACAAGTGCCAGCTGTAATGCCTTCGCGACCGAGCGAAGTGCCTGCGCCGGGACGACGAGTAGAATTGCATCGGCGCGCGCGGCCTCGGCCAAATCGCTGGTTACAGCGATTGTGTCATCGATGCGATGATTTGGCAGAAATTTGCTCACCCGTGTGGTCTTGAGCGCTGTGGCCAACGCGGCGTCATATTCCCACAATGTCACTTTCCGTCCGGCACGAACGGCAACGGCGGACAGCGCTGTTCCCCATGCGCCGGCACCGAGGACGGAGATACGGTCGAAAGTCATACGCGCGGCCTCAATTCATGTGAGCGATGCCGGCGCGGTACGATGGGTGAGCTCGGTGGTATGCGCTCCGGCCGTCTCGTCGAGCGGCCAGCGTGCACGCGGCGCGGTGTCGAGCGGATCCGTCAAACCATGCGCAAGGCGTTCGGCGCCGGCCCATGCGATCATTGCGCCGTTGTCGGTACATAAAGTTGGCGGCGGCGCAATCAGCACGGTACCCGATTCGATGGCGAGACGATGCAGCATCTTGCGGATCGCTTGATTGGCGGCAACGCCGCCGGCGGCGACAAGCGCCGTCGGCGTGCCGTAATGCTCGCGAAAGAGTTTGAGTCCCATACGAAGCCGATCGATAACCACATCGACGATCGCCTGCTGAAACGACGCGCAGAGATCGGCGACATCTTGATCGCTCAGAGGTGCGATCTTCTCAGCTTCAAGCCGCAACGCGGTCTTGAGACCCGAAAGCGAAAAATCCGGTTCGGGGCGTGCGAACATCGGCCGCGGCAGATCGAAGCGCGTCGCATCGCCACGCGCCGCTTCCTTTTCGACTTGCGGGCCGCCGGGATAGCCTAAGCCCAGCAGCTTCGCGGTCTTGTCGAAGGCTTCGCCGATGGCGTCGTCCAGCGTCGTACCGAGGCGGACGTAATCGCCGACGCCACGTACGGCGACAATTTGCGTATGGCCGCCCGAGGCAAGAAACAGGCAATAGGGAAATGGCGTGCCGTCGGTGAGGCGCGCGGTCAATGCATGCGCCTCCAGATGATTGACCGCGATCAGTGGCTTCTGGCTGACCAGCGATATGGCTTTCGCGGTTGTCAATCCGACGATCACGCCGCCGATCAGGCCCGGGCCAGCGGCGGCTGCAATGCCATCGAGCTTGTCGAAAGTCTGCTGCGCCTCGGCCATAGCCCTGGCGATCACATGATCGAGTGCCTCAACATGAGCGCGCGCCGCGATCTCGGGAACGACACCACCAAAAACGGCATGTTCATTGGTCTGAGACAAGACGATGTTCGAGAGAATCCGGCCACGACCCTCGCCGCGCCGCTCAACCACGGCTGCCGCGGTTTCATCGCAGGTCGTCTCTATGCCGAGCACCACCATGCGGTTTCCTTCAATCCCGTGCGTGCGCCTGCTTTCCCCGCGCGAGGACGGTGCCTATAACCCTGCGATCGACCCGATAACAACGGAAACGGCGTAGCATTACGGGGTCTAATGGCGCAATCCTCAGCCGCACCAGTAAGCCTGCGCATCGGTTCACGCGGCTCGCCGCTCGCGCTTGCACAAGCCGGTGAGTTGCGCGATCACCTGGTGGCCGCGCATCGCATCGAAGCAGGCCGCATTGCAATCGAGGTGATCCGGACATCGGGCGATGTGATCCAAGACCGGCCACTCGCGGAGGCAGGTGGCAAGGGCCTGTTCACCAAGGAGATCGAGGATGCCCTCCTTGCCGGAAAAATCGATATTGCCGTGCATTCGGCCAAGGATATGTCGACTCTCTTGCCGCC
>JACQTM010000010.1 GCA_016210825.1 Hyphomicrobiales bacterium | reverse complement strand
GTGCCCGCGCTCCGCGCGGGCATTGACGTCTATGTGGCACCTATCACCCGGATGAATGGCTGCGATCAGCTTTGTGCATGGCGCGCATAATAAGTTGCTGCAATCGGGTTCTGAAATGCAAATGACATCGTCCAGCGCCATTGACTCTTCGTATTCCTGGCTGCGCCTTGGCGTTGCGGTGCTCACCGGCACTATCGGCTCCGTTGGTATGTGGGCGGTGGTCGTGGCCTTGCCGGCCGTGCAGGCGGATTTCGGCGTCGCGCGTGCCGACGCGTCGTTACCATTCACCTTCACGATGTTTGGCTTCGCGATCGGCAACGCGTGCCTAGGCCGGCTGGCCGATCGCTTAAGCATTGTGGTTCCGATTGTCTGCGGGGCGCTTTGCCTCGGGCTTGGTTATGCGATAGCAGGGCTTGCGCCAAGTCTTTGGGTTTACGCATTGGCGCATGCGGTGATCGGCTTCGGTAGCGCCGCGACATTCGCGCCGCTGATCGCGGACATTTCCCACTGGTTCCAGCGCCGCCGCGGAATCGCGGTTGCGCTCGCGGCTTCCGGCAATTACCTCGCCGGCGCGATCTGGCCGCCCATCGTGCAACATTTCGTTGCCTCGGAGGGCTGGCGGCCGACGCATCTCGGCATCGGCATATTTTGCATCGTCACCATGCTGCCACTCGCGCTGATGCTCCGCCGCCGCTTGCCGATGCATCACGACGCGCCGGCCAGCACCGCCGCTGCTAGTTTGCACGCCGATCTCGGCATTTCGCCCGGTACGTTGCAGGCCTTGCTGTCGATTGCCGGCATTGCTTGCTGCGTCGCCATGTCGATGCCGCAGGTCCATCTCGTCGCCTATTGCGGCGACCTCGGCTATGGCGTTGCGCGTGGCGCGGAGATGCTGTCGCTGATGCTCGGGCTTGGCATCGTCAGCCGCGTCGGTTCAGGATTTATCGCCGACCGCGTCGGCGGGATTGCGACGCTGCTGATCGGCTCGACGATGCAAGCGGTCGCGCTGTTTTTCTATCTGTGGTTCGACGGCCTGACCTCGCTCTATGTAATCTCCGCGCTGTTCGGCCTGTTCCAGGGCGGCATCGTGCCGAGCTACGCCATCATCATCCGCGAATATTTCTCGCCGAAAGAGGCGGGCACGCGCGTCGGCGTCGTTATCATGGCGACGGTGTTCGGCATGGCGTTTGGCGGCTGGATGTCGGGATATATCTTCGATCTAACCGGCTCCTATCGTGCCGCTTTTGCTCACGGCATGGTGTGGAACCTGCTCAACTTGGCGATTGCGTTCTGGCTCCTGATGCGATCGGGCCGCCGGCTGGCGTATGCTTGACGATACTTTTTACTGCCGCGATGCGCCAAATTTCTTCATTGGCACCCCGTATGCAATTTCATTCCCTCCCGCGGTGGCAAAACGAAATTGACCCCTCCCAGGGCTAGTGTCAGCATTGCTGTCGCAATAAACCGCCTCTATCTGTAGGTGGAAACGGCCGGCTGGCCGTATCGGCGTGACCGGGGCACACTGCCCGGTGGAGGCCTGCGCGATGGCGCAACGACTCGTCTCGCTTGACGACAAATATGACCTCGGCCAAGGCCGCGTCTTCGTCACCGGCTATCAGGCGATCATCCGCCTCTGTCTGATGCAGAAGGCGCGCGACCGCCGCGCCGGCCTCAATACGGCGGGTTACGTCACCGGCTATCGCGGCTCGCCGCTCGGCGGGCTCGATCAGCAATTCGTGCGCGCGGCGCGTCAGCTCACCGCGGCCGACGTCAAATTTCATCCCGGACTAAACGAGGATCTCGCCGCCACCGCCCTGTGGGGCACACAGCAGGCCGAGTTGCGCGGCGAAGGCAAGTTTGATGGCGTATTCGGCATTTGGTACGGCAAGGGTCCGGGCGTTGATCGTACCGGTGACGTCTTCCGTCACGCCAATTTCGCCGGCACCTCGAAACATGGCGGCGTACTGGCGCTGATGGGCGACGACCATACCGCCGAAAGCTCCACCACCGCACACCAGTCGGAATATCACTTCGTCGATGTGATGATCCCGATTCTCAATCCAGCCGGCGTTCAAGAAATCATCGATTACGGTCTCTACGGTTTTGCCATGTCGCGTTATTGCGGCACATGGGCGGCGCTCAAATGCATGCACGAAACGGTGGAATCGACGGCGGTCGTGGACGGCAGCCTCGATCGCGTGAAAATCGTCACGCCCACGGATTTCACGATGCCGGCCGACGGCCTCAACATCCGATTGAACGATACAATCCTCGGGCAGGAGGCGCGCCTCTACGACTTCAAACGCGACGCCATGCTCGCGTTCGTGCGCGCGAACAACATCAACCGCACGATCACCTCGGGCGGCCGCAATCCGAAGATCGGCATCATCACCACCGGCAAGGCTTATCTCGACGTGCGCCAGGCTTTCGACGAACTCGGCATCGACGAGGTCAAGTGCAATGATCTCGGCATCCGGCTCTACAAGGTCGGCTGCCCATTTCCGCTCAGCCAGCGCGAGCTGAAGGAATTTGCCCAAGGACTCGATCTCATTATCGTGGTCGAGGAGAAGCGCTCGCTGATCGAAGTGCAGGTGCGCGAAGAGCTATACGGTACCGCCAACCAGCCGGTCTGCATCGGCAAGAAGGACGAGCGCGGTGAATGGCTATTCCCGGTCAAGGGCGCGCTCGATCCCAACGAGGTGGCGATTTGCATCGGGGACCGCATTCTTGCGCGCGGGCACAACGACAACATTGCAACGCGCGTGTCACGGCTGAAGCAGGCGCAACACGCGCTTGCCGAAATCAAGGAAGTTGCGCAGCGCATTCCTTATTTCTGTTCCGGCTGTCCGCACAACACATCGACTGTCGTGCCGGAGGGCATGCGCGCTTATGCCGGAATCGGCTGCCATTACATGGCGCAATGGATGGACCGCTCGACCCTCGGTTACACGCAAATGGGCGGCGAGGGCGCCAACTGGATCGGCGAAGCGCCGTTCTCCAAGACCGGTCACGTGTTCCAGAATCTCGGCGACGGCACCTACAATCATTCCGGCTATCTCGCGATCCGCGCCGCGGTCGCCTCCGGCGTCAACATTACCTACAAGATTCTTTATAACGACGCCGTTGCCATGACCGGCGGACAGCCGAACGATGGTGGGCTGAACGTGCCGCAAATCGCGCGGCAGGTTGCGGCGGAAGACGTCAAACGCGTCGTCGTCGTCACTGACGAACCGGACAAATATCCGTCGGACACCGAATGGTCGCGCGGGCTGACCGTTCATCACCGTGACGAGCTGGATGCTATCCAGCGCGAACTGGCCGCCATTCCCGGAACCACCATCCTGATTTATGATCAAACCTGCGCCGCCGAGAAGCGCCGGCGGCGGAAGCGCGGGCTTTTCCCCGATCCGGACAAGCGCGTCATCATCAACGAACTGGTCTGCGAAGGCTGCGGCGATTGCGGCGTGAAATCGAATTGCGTCTCGGTACAGCCGCTGGAAACCGAATGGGGGCGAAAGCGCACCATCGATCAGTCGAGCTGCAACAAGGATTTCTCCTGCATCAAGGGCTTCTGCCCCTCGTTCGTCACCGTGCATGGTGCAAAGCTCAAGCGCGGCGAGGGCGTCGCCGAAAGCCCCGACCTGCTGAAGCTGCCCGAGCCGGCATTACCGGCAATCGGTGCGCCATATGGCATTATCGTCACGGGCGTCGGCGGCACCGGCATCGTTACTGTTGGCGGCATTCTCGGCATGGCGGCGCACCTCGAAGGCAAGGGCGTCGGCGTCATCGATATGGCCGGCCTCGCCCAGAAGGGTGGCGCGGTCTACAGCCACATGCGCATTGCCAACCGGCCGGAAGACATCCATGCCATCCGCGTTGCGGCAGGGGGCGCAGACCTCGTGCTCGGTTGCGATATCGTGGTCGCGGGAAATAAAAAAGTGCTGGCTGCCGTCAAGCACGGCGCGACCCGCATCATCGCCAACACCGCGGAATTCTTGCCCGGCGACTTTACGCGCAATGCCGATTTTTCGCTTCCAACTGAACGTCTTAAGCGTGCGCTGATTGGCGCGGCCGGCAGCGACAAGACCGATTTTGTGGATGCTTCGCGGCTCGCGACGGCGTTGCTCGGCAATTCCATCGCCGCCAATATTTTCCTTGTCGGCTATGCCTACCAGAAAGGCGCGCTGCCGCTAACTGCGGCTTCGATCGAGCAGGCGATTGCGCTTAATGGCGAAGCGGCGGCGATGAACCATACCGCCTTCCGCTGGGGACGCCGCGCGGCGCTTGATCTGGCAGGCGTCGAAGCCAGGGTGCGCTCGGTATCCGGCGCGCCCGATGCAAACCGGCAGCTGTCGCAATCCTTTGATGAGATGGTGGCACGGCGCGTGGAATTTCTTACGGCGTATCAGAATGCGGACTACGCGACACGGTATCGTCGCCTGGTCGAGCGCGCCAAAAACGCCGAAGCTGACCGCGCACCCGGCAAATGTGGACTTGCCGAAGCCGTGGCGCGCTACCTGTTTAAATTGATGGCCTATAAGGATGAGTACGAGGTTGCGCGGCTCTACACGGACGGCACCTTCGAAAAGCAGGTGGCCGCCGAACTTGGCGGTGAAAAGCTACGCTTCGAATTCCATCTTGCCCCACCGCTATTGTCGTGGCGCAAGGATGCCAATGGCGAGCCGCGCAAGATGGCGTTCGGGCCGTGGATGTTGGGTGCTTTCCGTTTGCTGGCGCGATTGAAATCGTTGCGCGGCACGCCGCTCGATCCGTTCGGTTATTCGCGGGAGCGGCGGACTGAGCGAAAACTGATCGCGGACTATGAGAGGATGCTCGACGAGGTAATATCCGGGCTTGACCCCGCCAATCACCCTCTCGCCGTGGGCCTTGCCGCGATCCCGGAAAAAATCCGCGGATTCGGACCCGTCAAGACGCGACATCTGCGTGCCGCTAAGGCCGACGAGGCGGCCTTGCTGGAGCAATTCCGGTCGGGTTCCGCACCGCTTCTGAAGGCCGCGGAGTAGTTCAGGCCATTTGCAATCTTGTGAATGCATGCCGCTTGAGCGTGGGCATCTTAAGCGTCCATAATTCCCTGAGCTAATGACGCCGCATGGGATTTCCACGACGGTAGGGGCTCGTGATTTCCGCAGCCGATTTGCGCCGCATCGCGTTCTGGTCGCACGAATTGACCGAAGAGGAATTCGAACGCGCCCAACGTGGGATCGTCGAGAAACTGTATGCAAAGGGTGCGTACCTTTGCCATCGGGGTGACCGGCTCGAGTCCTGGACCGGAATTTCGTCCGGCCTCGTCAGGTTCGGCATGACTTCGCGATCGGGTAAAATAATGACGCTGGCGGGGCTTCGCGAAGGCAGCTGGTTCGGCGAAGGAACCGTGCTGAAGAACGAAGCGCGCCAATACGATCTCGTTGCGCTACGAGATAGCCGCGTGGCTATGATGCACCGTGCGACTTTTTTTTGGTTGTTCGAGAACTGTGTCGCGTTCAACCGTTTTTTGGTGCGGAAACTCAACGAACGTCTGGGCCAATTTATCGCCTTGGTCGAATATGATCGGACGTTGCCCGCGACGGCGCGCGTGGCGCGAAGCATCGCGTGGCTTTTCAATCCGGTTCTTTATCCCAAAGCCGAGACGCAGCTCGAAATCAGCCAGGAGGAAATCGGTCTGTTGTCGGGAATTTCGCGACAGGCGGCGAATTCGAGCCTGAAGACGCTGGAAGTGAAAGGTCTCCTGCGGGTCGAGCACGGGAGCATCACCGTGCTCGATATCGACCGCCTGCGACAATTTGAGGATTGACGGAACCGCAAATGCCAAGCCCGCAATGATAACGAACAGTTCAACGATTGTCTGTCAAGTAAACCCTTGTGATTGGCGGAATTTAGCGCCAAGGGATGCTATAATTACAAATCTCTGGGGATCGCCCCAAGGGGGCGGCGAGCAACGAGAAAAGCGCGGTAAAGCGCTCTTTTGGCTAGGGAGGATTGCGACGTGGCCAACGATGCCCCCGCTGCGGCGGACACATTTCCGAAGCTCCTAATTCATAATGCCAGCGCGCGCGGTGCGCGGCCGGCCATCCGCCATAAGGATCTCGGGATCTGGCAGACCTGGACATGGGCGCAGGTGCTCGACGAGGTGCGTACCTTCGCGGTCGGGCTCGCCGAGCTTGGCCTTAAGCGCGGTGACAAGCTCGCGATCATCGGTGCCAACAAACCGCGGCTCTATTGGGCGATGTGCGCCGCGCAATCGCTCGGCGCCGTGCCAGTGCCGCTCTATGCCGACTCCGTAGCCGAGGAGATGGCCTATGTGCTCGAACACGCCGAGATCACCATCGCGATCGCTGAAAATCAGGAACAGGTCGACAAGCTGCTTTCAATTTCCGATCGCGTGCCGAAGCTCGGCCACATCGTCTACGACGAGCCGCGGGGTCTTCGCGATTACGACAGCAAGCACCTGACCTGGATCGACGACGTTCAGAAGACGGGACGCGAGAAGCTCAAGGCGTCAAAGATGCTGGCGCGCTGGGAGCAGTCAGTTGCCGAAGGCAAGGGCGCCGATCTCGCCATCATTCTATATACGTCAGGGACGACCGGGCGTCCGAAGGGCGTCATGCTCACCCATGACAACGTGCTGATTTCGGCGCGTAACGGAAATCTGTTCGACAATCTCGGCGAGGACGAGGAGATCATCGCCTATCTGCCGCTCGCTTGGGTCGGTGACCACATCTTCTCTTATGCGCAGTCATATGTCGCGGGCTTCTGTGTTTCGTGTCCCGAGGCCGGCGAGACGGTGGTCGAAGACCGCCGCGAGCTCGGCACGACCTATGCGTTCGCACCGCCGCGCATCTACGAGAACTTGCTGACGCTGACGATGGTGCGCATGGAGGATGCCGGCGTTGTCAAGCGCAAGATGTTCCACTTCTTCATCGGCTTCGCGCGCAAATGGGGTGAGAAGATTCTCAACAAGGATAAAGTGCCGCTCTGGGCGCGCTTCGTCTATTGGCTCGGTGAGATTCTCGTTTATGGGCCGCTGAAAAATCGCTTTGGTCTCTCGCGTATTCGCGTGGCCTATACCGCGGGCGAGGCGATCGGCCCGGAAATCTTCCGTTTCTACCGGGCGCTGGGCATTAATCTAAAGCAGCTTTACGGGCAGACCGAGGCGGCGGTCTATATCACCGCGCAGCCTGACGGGGAGATTTACGCCGATACCGTCGGCAAGCCGAATATCGATGTCGATGTCAAGATCGCTGAAAATGGCGAAGTTCTGTTCAAGTCGCCCGGGGTATTTACCGGCTACTACAAGGATCCGGAAAAAACCGCCGAGACAAAAACGCCCGACGGCTGGGTGCACACCGGCGACGCCGGCTTCTTCGACGCCAAGACCGGGCACCTGAAAATCATCGATCGCGCCAAGGATGTCGGCAAACTCAATGATGGCACGCTGTTCGCCCCGAAATATCTCGAGAACAAGCTCAAGTTCTATCCAAACATCAAGGAAGCAGTAGCACTCGGCGATAAGCGCGATTTCGTCTGCGTCATGCTCAATATCGATCTCGTTGCCGTTGGCAGCTGGGCGGAGCGCAACAACGTGGTCTACGGCTCTTATCAGGAACTTGCCGGCCATCCGCTGGTCTACGAGATGCTGCGCAAGCACGTCGAGGAAGTAAACCGCTCGCTGGTCGAGGAAGGCGCCATGGCGGGCGCGCAGATCAAGCGTTTCCTCATCCTGCACAAGGAACTTGACGCCGACGATGGCGAATTGACGCGCACGCTGAAGGTACGCCGCGGCTTCATCGCCGATCGTTACGCGCCGCTCGTGATCGCTCTCTATGACGCTTCGAAGGAGGCCGATATTTCCACCGAAGTGACCTTCGAGGATGGCCGAAAGGGTGTGATTTCCGCCCGCGTGAAAATTTTCGATATCGATACTATTCCACTGCCGGCGCGCAAAATGGAGAAAGCGGCATGAGGGCGCCGACCGGGTCCCACATTGCCGCCGGTGAAGTGTTGCTCGCGGTCGAAAATGTGTCGCTGTCGTTTGGCGGCGTGCACGCGATCCGCGATGTCTCTTTCGACATTCGCAAGGGAGAGATTCGCGCCATCATCGGGCCGAACGGCGCCGGCAAGACCTCAATGCTCAACGTCATCAACGGCTTCTATACGCCGCAGGCGGGCCAAATAACTTTCAAGGGGCAGACGCGCTCCAAGATGCGCCCGTTCGAGGCGGCGCGCGGCGGTATCGCGCGCACGTTCCAGAACGTCGCGCTATTTCGCGGCATGACGGCCCTCGACAACATCATGGCGGGACGCACGTTGCGCATGCATCGCGGCCTGTTCTGGCAGATTTTTCGTTATGGCCCGGCCATGACCGAGGAGGTGGAGCACCGACTGCGCGCCGAAGAGATCATCGACTTCCTGCACATCCAGCACATCCGGAAAATCCAGGTCGGCCGGCTGCCTTATGGCCTGCAGAAGCGTGTCGAGCTTGGTCGGGCACTGGCGATGGAACCAGACCTGCTCCTGCTCGATGAGCCAATGGCCGGCATGAATCTTGAGGAGAAGGAGGACATGTCCCGCTTTGTCCTCGACGTCAATCAGCATTTCGGCACCACGATCGCGCTCATCGAGCACGACATGGGCGTGGTGATGGATCTTTCCGATCGCGTTGTGGTGCTCGACTACGGCCAGAAAATCGCCGACGGCTCGCCCGACGAGGTCAAAAGCAACAAGACTGTCATCGACGCCTATCTCGGCGTCGCGCATTAGGACCGGCACAGTGGACATCCTGTACAAAATTTTCATCGATCCGTTCGTGCAGATGGGCACCGCACCCGATCTCCTGGTGCAAACCCTGTGGGAAGGTCTTGTCGGCGGCATGCTCTATGCGCTGATTGCGCTTGGCTTCGTGTTGATCTTCAAGGCCTCGGGCGTATTCAATTTCGCACAAGGGATCATGGTGGTGTTTGCGGCGCTTACCCTGGTTGGCCTGCATGCGGCCGGCATGCCCGCCTTCGTCGCGCTCGCGCTCACGATCGTGGTCATGCTGGGGCTTGCCTATGCGGTCGAACGCGTGGTGCTCAAACCCCTGGTCAATCAGCCCGACATCATTCTGTTCATGGCCACTTTCGGGCTTACATACTTTCTCATTGGCTTTGGCGAGCTAATCTTCGGCGGCGATCCCAAGATCATGATCACCGAGGAACTCTACCTTCCCAAGGGCGCAATCACCATAAAAGCGCTCGGTGGTATTATCGGCCTGCAAAAACTCGACATCGCGGCAGCCATTATCGCCACGGTCATGGTGGCGGCGCTCTCGATATTCTTCTCTAAGACACGCATTGGCCGCGCACTGCGCGCCGTCGCCGATAGCCATAAGGCGGCCTTGTCGGTCGGCATCTCGCTCGAGCAGATCTGGGTGATCGTATGGTTTGCCGCGGGACTCGTCGCCCTTGTCACCGGGATCATGTGGGGCGCGCGCTCCGACGTGTCGTTCGCGCTCGACGTTATCGCGCTCAAAGCGTTGCCGGTCTTGATCCTCGGCGGCTTTACCTCGGTGCCCGGCGCCATCGTCGGCGGACTCATCATCGGCGTTGGTGAAAAACTCGCCGAATTCTATTGGGGGCCGCTGATCGGCGGGGGCACGGATAGCTGGTTTGCGTTTGTGATTGCGCTCGTCTTCCTGCTGTACTGGCCGCACGGCCTGTTCGGCGAAAAGATCATCGAGCGTATTTAAAAGGGGAGTCGATGTTTTATCGCGAAGCCGGACAATTCAAAACGGACTACGCCAGCGACCAGGCGGTGTTTCCCATCCTGCAGGATCGGATCGGCATCGTCGTCATCGTGCTAGCGGCCTATTCGCTGGTGCTGGCGCAGAACGACTTTCTGCTCAATGCGATGATGATCCCGTTTCTGATTTTTACGCTGGCGGCGATTGGTCTCAATCTGCTCACCGGTTATACGGGACTTTTATCGCTCGGCACCGGCGCGTTCATGGGAGTCGGTGCTTATTCCTGCTACAAGCTGACAACGATTTTTCCCGGCGTGAACATCATCATCTGGATCATTGTCTCTGGTTTCTTCGCGGCATTCATTGGCGTCATCTTCGGGCTGCCGAGTTTGCGCATCAAGGGATTCTATCTCGCGGTGGCGACGCTCGCGGCGCAATTCTTTCTTGAATGGTGCTTCATCCGCATTCCCTGGCTCTACAACTACAACGTCTCCGCCGCGATCGAGGTCCCGCAGCGCGAACTTTTCGGCGTCATCGTCACCGGCCCGCGCGCGACTGCAGAAACGCGCTACCTCATCGTGCTCACCATCGTCGTCGTCATGACCTGGATGGCCTCGAACATCGTGCACGGCCGCATCGGCCGCATGTGGATGGCGGTGCGTGACATGGATATCGCGGCCGAGCTGATGGGAATTCGTCTTCTGCCAACCAAGCTGCTCGCCTTCGCGGTTTCATCTTTCTATTGCGGGGTTGCCGGCGCGATGCTGGTGTTCCTTTGGTATGGCGGCGCCGAGTCCACGGTGTTCTCGATTAATCAAAGCTTCTTCGTATTGTTCATGATCATCATCGGCGGATTGGGCAGCCTGCTCGGCTCTTATCTCGGCGCGGCGCTGATCTTTATGCTGCCGATCGTCTTGCGCTTCGTGCCGCCGAAATTCGGTATCCCGGTTCATGCCGCGACTGTGGAGCACATTACCTTCATGACCGTGGGCGCGCTGATCGTCTTTTTCCTAATCGTGGAACCGCACGGGCTGGCGCGGCTGTGGCAGATCGCAAAGCAGAAATTGAGGGTGTGGCCGTTTCCATATTGATGATGCAAACTAGCAGCAATTCCCCTCAAGGCCTGCATCATGGCCCCTGGGGTAGCCCTATTCGTTCGTCGAATGGGGGGTAAATCGCAAGAATGACCGGCAATCAGTTTGCCGGCGCGAACCAAAAGGAGGAACGCGATGAAGTTGAGACATCTGATTTTAGGCACCGCTTTCGCGGCCATGCTGGGCGCTCCGGCATTGACCTCGATGGCGCAGGCGCAGGACAGCATCTTTGTCCCGCTGCTGACCTACCGGACGGGCCCCTTTGCGGGTTCGGGCATACCGATCGCCAACGGGCTGCATGACTATCTCACCATGCTCAACGAGCGTGACGGCGGCATCGGCGGCGTCAAGCTGAACGTCGAGGAATGCGAGACAGGCTACGACACCAAGAAGGGCGTCGAATGCTATGAGTCCTTCAAGGGCAAGAATCCGACGGTCATCAATCCGTATTCGACTGGCGTGACCTTGCAGCTGATACCGAAGGCGGCGGTGGACAAGATTCCGGTCTTGTCGATGGCTTACGGTCTCTCGGCTTCGGCGGTGGGCGAGAAGTTCCCCTGGATCTTCAATCCGCCCGCGACCTATTGGGACGGCCTATCCATGATCTTCCGCTATATCGGTGGCAAGGAAGGCGGTCTCGACAAGCTTAAAGGAAAAACCATCGGCTTTATCTTCCTTGAAAGCGGTTACGGCCGCGAGCCGCTGCCGCTGCTCAACCAGTTCGCCAAGGACTACGGCTTCACCGTGAAAGAATATTCGGTCGCCGGCAAGGAAATGCAGGACCAGTCCGCGCAATGGCTGTCCGTGCGCCGTGACCGTCCGGCCTGGATGATCATGTGG
>JACQTM010000104.1 GCA_016210825.1 Hyphomicrobiales bacterium | reverse complement strand
GTTCTATCTTGACGTCAATTCAGTTTCGCCCGGCCGCAAGCAAGACACGGCAAAAATCTTCGGCGCGTCCACGCGTTATGTGGATGTTGCCATCGTCTCGGCCATCCGCCCGGCCCGCCATCGCTCGCCGATGCTGCTAGCGGGTCCGCATGCCATGGTGATCGAGCCGGTCTTGCAAAACCTCAACATGCAAGTTTCGGTCGTAGGATCGGAAATCGGCGCGGCAGCCGCGATCAAGATGGTGCGTAGCGTGATGATCAAGGGTATCGAGGCGCTCACCCTCGAATGTTTTCTCGCCGCATCCCGTGCCGGCGTGGTTGAAGCGGTTGCAGTGTCCTTGAAGAACAACTACCCGACGCTCGATTGGGCAAAATTGATCGACTACAACCTCGAACGCATGGCGAGCCACGGCATCCGCCGCGCGGCTGAAATGGAAGAGGTCGCCGCAACGTTGCGCGAGCTTGGCGTCGAGCCGGTAATGACGGCGGCAACGGTCGCGCGCCAACGCGAGATGGGCAATCTCGGCAAGCAGCCGCAGGTCAAATCCGCCATCGATCAAGGACGGCAAGCGATGCTCGGCGCGATCAGTGTCTCGACCAAGGACCGGTACTGAGCCGATCATGAACAAACAGACAGAGTGTCCGCGCCGATTGGCTTGAATTTTCTTCGCGCCCGCGATTTACTCTCGTTGTCTAAGTATCCGTGTAACGGGGGGAAATATGAAAATCCAAGTCAAGCGTCTCGTTCAATTCACCGCCGCCGCCGCGCTCGCGACCGCATTCGTGATCGGCACCGCCGGAATCGGCGAGGCGGCGAAAAAGAAGGCTCCGGCAACACCGCCGAAGCAAGCATTTTGCACGATGGTGAAACAACCGGTTTGCGCCGAGAAGGGCAAGCTGAAGTTCACCTACGCCAATTCCTGCTACGCCTCAAACGACGGTGCGAAGATCGTGTCGGCCGGCGCTTGCAAGGCGCCAAAAGCAAAGAAAGCCAAGAAGAGCAAGGCGAAGAAGGCCGCAAAGAAGAAGTAAGAACCGCGTCCGTTATTGGTAGTGATTATATGAATGCGAACGAGCCGCCTCATCGGCGGCTCGTTTGATTTTGATTGCGACGTTGAATGTTATTTTCGCGGCGGAATCTGGATGAACTCCGCCAATTGCTCCTTGGTGAGCGGCGCATCGAGGAATTTCAGCTTCACGGCATCCTTCACCGCGCCGTCGAGGTCCGCCATCTTGTCGGTCTGCATGGCCGCTTTTGGCTGGAATTCCTTGACCGAATCCTTGATCAACTCGATAGGCCGCTTGATCTTTGCGGCATACATCTCCATCGCCTTTGGATCGGAATACATCCAATCGACCGATTCACGATAAGCCGCGACAAAGCGCATGATCGCGTCTTTCTTCTCCCTCAACGCATTGGCGTTGACGATGATCGTGCGCACGGTCTGCCCGCGCAGCGAGGGAATGTCGCTGCCGCGCGCGACGATGCGGATCTTGCCGTCCTTCATTTCCTGCACGCCGAAGGGCGGCGCCGCCCAGCCGATATCGACCTGCCCTGACATCACCGATGTCAGTGTCCCCGGAGGGCCGCCGGTTGCGGTCGGCTTCGCTTTGGCGCCAAGCTCTTGTACGAAAGCGACGACGATGTTGTTGGAAGAGGAACCGCTGGTCGAATAGGCAATGGTATGCCCCGCGGTTGCGTCCTTGAGCGACTTGATCGGCGAATCCGCTTTCACATACCAGTAGAGGTCGCCAGTGCCGGTAAAAGCCGGCAGCAGGATGCGCACGGGCGCGCCCTTCGAGAATGCGCGCATGACGCCGGCGACGCCGACGCCGGCGCCGAGATCGGCACTGCCGGAAATAACCGCCTGGATCGTTTCGCCGGCGCCCTGCGTGCCGACGGCTTCGATCGTCAGATTGTGTTTCTTGAATATTCCGATTTCCGACCCCAGTGTCGGCGCCTGGTTTTCCCAGTTATTGATCTGGCCGATGGCGATCTTAAGCGTGTCCTCCGCCACGGCCGGTGCGGCCGCGAGCAGGACGGCACCGGCGGCCGCACTAACGAATATTCTTTTGGCAATCATCGCTTCCTCCCTCTGACTTTCTTCTTTTTACTTGTCACAAGCCTAGCACGTCTTCCCCCGGCGATGCCTGGGGCGCGACCAATTGCCCGGCCGGATTTCTCGAGCCGCATCAACCAATATTCCCAGGTGCGATGGGTCGCGGTCGGTAACGAACTCAGCTTACCGGCGCGCTCGATTTCACCCGGCGAAAGCGGCTTGATGGCACCGAGTGCCTGCGCCTGGAACTGGAACTCGGCATTGCGGCAAGAATAGATGGCGCGGAAGACAAGCTCTTGCACGCTGGCGCCAACCACCGTCGCGCCATGCCGGTTCATCAGCACAATATTGTGGGGGCCGAGCGTGCGCGCGAGCGAGCGCCCTTCCTCCGGCTTGACCACGAGGAGATTGGTGTCACCGAACTCGTCCTTCTGGTCCCAGAACGGAACCTTGGCGCCGAGAGCGGCGCCGAGATGAAACACCGGAACGAGCGACGTGCCGGTGATGCAGAACGGCATCATGGCTGGCGCGTGGTGATGCACGACGGCGTTGACGTCGGGGCGGGCGCGGTAGATTTCGCCATGGATCACCCGCTCGGCGTAGAGCCGCGAGTTTGTCGGTTTCACCAGCTCGGAATTAAGGTCGAATTCGAATACATCCTCCGGCTCGACCAGTTCCGGCGCGCGCGAACGCGACAGCAGGTAGCGGCCCGGATCGCCCGGATGGCGGACGCTGACGTGACCGAAGGCGTCGAGCACGCCCTCATTGGCGAGGATGCGATTGGCGCGCGCCACGTCGGCCCGCGTGTCGATGAGCCTATCGGACAAGTCGCGTTCCTCCCCCTTGGGCCTGACTGGCCGCAAGGATTATAG
>JACQTM010000103.1 GCA_016210825.1 Hyphomicrobiales bacterium | reverse complement strand
TCACGTCGCATTCCGCACGCCGGACGAAGCGCAATATGACGCGTGGGCGAACCGCCTGCGCGAATTGCGCGTCCCCAACAGCGGCAAGGTCGACCGCTATTATTTCCGCTCGCTGTATTTCCGCGAACCGAACGGCATCCTGTTCGAGATCGCGACCGACGGGCCGGGATTCGCAGCCGACGAACCGTTGGAGAAGCTTGGCGAGCGGCTCGCGCTGCCGCCGTTTCTTGAATCGCGGCGTCAGGAGATCGAGGCGGGATTAAAGCCGTTATAACAGTGCCGCCTCGGCCGCGTTAACGCTATCGGCGCCCTCGGTCACCGTGCGCTCGAGGCCGCCCGATTGCACCGCGATGTTCTCCGCAAAGAAGCGCGCAGTGGCGACGCGCGCATTAAACGCTTCGGCGCCGTTCCCCGTGGGGAGACGCTTGGCGGTTAGCGCTTCCCGCGCCAGCATGCAGCCGCCGGCGGCGTAACCGAATAGCCGCAGATACGGCGAAGCACCGGCGAGGGCGGATTCAGGATTGCGCTGCAACGTATCAAGCAGCCAATGTGTTGCACGATCGAGACCATCGACGGCATCATTCAAACGCGCGCCCGTCGCGCCAAACGCCGGATCGTTCGCGCCTTGCACGTCACGAACAATGCCGCGCAATTCGTCGATGTAAGCCTTGACAGTTGCGCCGGCGGCGGACGGCACTTTGCGGCTGACGAGATCGAGCGCCTGGATGCCGTTGGTGCCTTCGTAGATCGCGGCGATACGCGCATCGCGGTAATGCTGCGCCGCGCCGGTCTCCTCGATGTAGCCCATGCCGCCGTGGACCTGGATGCCAAGCGAGGCAACCTCGATGCCGGTGTCGGTGGAAAAAGCTTTCGCCACCGGTGTGAGCAGCGAAGCGCGTGCGTGCCCCGCTTCACGGGCTTTGTCATCCTTGCCGCGGTGGGCGCGGTCGATGGCGACGCCGGTCGCATAGCAGATATTGCGCGACGCGGCGGTCATGGCGCGCATGGTCAGCAGCATGCGCTTGACGTCGGGATGCGCGATGATTGGAGCGGATTGTCCGGCCGTTGTGCGCACGCCGCGGCCCTGCCGCCGCTCGCGGGCGTAAGCGAGCGCTTGTTGCGTCGCGGTTTCGGCGATCGCCACGCCCTGCACCCCGACGGCAAGCCGCATTTGGTTCATCATCGTGAACATGCAATTCATGCCGGCATTTTCCTCGCCGATGAGGAAGCCGGCCGCGCCGCCGTTATCGCCATACACCATGGTGCAGGTCGGCGAGGCATGGATGCCGAGTTTGTGCTCGACTGAATGAGCACGCAGATCGTTGCGCCGGCCGAGCGAACCGTCGCCGTTGACCAGGAATTTCGGCACCAGGAACAGTGACACGCCTTTTGTGCCGGCCGGCGCGTCCGACAGGCGCGCGAGCACGAAATGAATGATGTTGTCGGTCAGATCGTGCTCGCCATAGGTGATGAAGATTTTCTGACCCGTTATGCGATAGCTGCCGTCGCCGGCGCGCACAGCTTTCGTGCGCAGCGCGCCGACGTCGGAGCCCGCCTGCGGCTCGGTGAGTTCCATGGTGCCCGTCCATTCGCCGCTGATCAGCTTGGGCAGATAGGTGCGCTTGATGTCTTCGGCGCCGTGCGCGGCGAGCGCATCGACGGCCGTCATGGTCAGTAGCGGGCCGATGCCGAAGGCCATGGAAGCCGAATTCCACATTTCGACGCAGGCGGCGTTGAGCGCATGCGGCAGCCCCTGGCCGCCGAAAGCCGTGGGCGCGGCGAGCCCGTTCCAGCCGGCCGCGGCCCAATCGCGATAGGCTTGCCGCCAGCCCGGCGGCGTCGTCACCGCGCCGTCCTTGAACGGGGTGCCGTGGCGATCGCCGATTACATTCAACGGTGCGATGACATCCGTGGCGAAGCGTCCGGCTTCGGCCAATATGGCGTCAACATCGTCCCCGGATAGATCGCCATAGAGGCCTTCTTCCAGCGCGGCATTGAATTGCGCGCCGTGTTTAAGCGCAAACGCGATATCGGCAACCGGCGCGCGAAACGACATGAAAAATGCCTCCGGACAGCGTTGCGAACTTACGCCACGCAAAGCTAGCCCGCGCATCCTAGAGCATGATCCGTTCAGATTGAATCGGATCATGCTCTAGATTCTTTGATTTTCGTGCGATCTTGCGCCGAACCGGTTCCCACTTCGGCGGATCGCACTCTAGGCGGCGGGTACGCCCGGTCAACGTTGCGGATGACAGCCCGCCTGCGTTGATATAGGCAAGATCGGCGGTTAATGTCCGCGCGCCGGAGAGGCCGATAACGGCTGCGGCGTGGCGTGCACGCCAACACCTAAAGCCTGCTCTTTCACGGATTGGGGCGTAGCCAAGTGGTAAGGCAGCGGATTTTGATTCCGCCATTCGGAGGTTCGAATCCTCCCGCCCCAGCCAGCGCATTGAGTTGATTGAGTTGAAGTTATTTCGCTTCGCTCTTTGTTCCACCGTTGTCATTCTGAACGTCATTCTGCTGTTCATTCTGAACGGTTGTTCCGGTGGTGTTCGCAAGGCGGTGTGCGTGGCGCTTGCGAGTTGCGGACAGGGCACGCTCCATCGTGCGCTTCGCATATCCCTCATAGGCCTGTTGGCTTTTGTGCGCCGAAAGCGCGCGACCTTGGCCGTCTGTCAGCTCCGCTTCCTCTAGTTCCGTCATTCCACCATGACGGCAGGCGTCGAGCGTGAATGTCGAGGGCAAACTAAGCTTGTCGCGCATGGTGTGTACGATCTTTTGCATTCCGCTGAACGAGTACGGTTTGGTGACTCCCTCGCGAACCTGCCTGAGAATCATCGGGATGCCCCGACGAGGCAATCGTGCTAGCACAGCTTCGGCGTCTTCATAGAATTTGACTACGCCGGATTCGGTGGCTTCCTCTAGCGGATGCCAAACCACCGCGCCCGTTTTGTGATGCTCGATTTTGATCGCGCTCGGCCATTCCT
>JACQTM010000100.1 GCA_016210825.1 Hyphomicrobiales bacterium | reverse complement strand
GTGGAATGCACGGCGGCATGGGCGGCATGCACGGTGCAATGCATGGGTCGATGTCTGGCCAGATGATGCAGGGCAGTGGCGGAATGCACGGCGGCATGGGCAAAGGAATGCACGGCGGCATGCAAGGCGGCATGCACGGCATGATGGGACAGCGGACCGGAACGATCGGTCAACCAACCATGCCTGGCCAGGACGCCTTCGGCACCATCCAGGAAGTTGTGCGGATGCTCGAGGCCGATCCGGCGACGGACTGGTCGAAGGTGAACATCGCCGCGTTGCGCGATCATCTCATCGATATGAACGAGGTGACCCTCAATGCCGCCGCCAACGTGCGAGCGCTCGACAACGGCGTCGAGATCGCGGTGACCGGCGATGGCCGCACCCGCGAGGCGATCAAGCGCATGGTCCCGGCACATATCGGCGAGCTCGCCAAGAGCGGCTGGAATGCCAAGTCCGAAGACTTGCCCAAGGGCGTCAAAGTCACTGTCACCAGCGCGGACCCCAAGCAGGTCGCGAAGCTCAAGGCGCTCGGATTCATGGGGATCATGGTCCAGGGTGGACATCATCAACCGCACCATCTGATGATGGCGAAAGGCGAGCTGCAGGTTCACTGATCCGGCGGGGGCGCTTCGAGAAAAGCCGCCGCACTGTATTTCAGTGCGGCGGCGGTTCTCGATCATGCGCGGTGATCTTTCGTGTTCACGGCGAGTGCACGCCCGCCAAATCGGCGCGCACCGGCGCTAGGGTGCATGATCCCGAAAAAGCCTGCCCCGGACTTGATCCGGGGTGGCAACCGGTTTCCCGGAAAAGATCATGTCCAAACAAAAATCAAGACCGCGATCGCGATTCAACTTTGGCTGACCGCAGTCGAGGCGCGATTGGCGCTGTGCCGCACGGCTTCAGCATGGTCGGCGGCCTCGCAGCGTTCGATGCGCTATCGCCGCGGCAGCAAGCGCTTCCAGATCGGCGCGTGTTCGAATTCGGCGGGCTCGCCATCCGGCGCGAAACCTTCACGCGCGATCATCTCAAGTCGTCCGAGCGTATAAATGCGCGTTCGTTCGGGAGAATAGAATTCAGCGATCTGACGCTGCAGCGCGTGCACCATGCCGATCAGCTCGGGGCGCTCCATTTGCTCGACTGGTTTTTCCTTCATCGCGCCATCTCCGAAAATATTGTTCAGCCTACAAAACGCGTAGCAACACCGGCTAGTTCCAAGAGAATCAGTGCGATTCGATGTAAAAATTCCGGCATTTTCGAGGACATTGCTAAAGACATATTGTTTCGAAGGGCAAAGTTGCGCATCGCGGACGAGCTAAGCCGGCCCGGATTTAAATTTCCGCGCAGTGGCGATCGGAATTTACGGAGCAAACCGGTGCAAATCATCATGCCCGGTTGCGCTGCGGCGTTGTTACAGCGCCGCCACCGTCTCGATCTCGATCAGATAGGCCTCATGCACCAGGCGGTCGATCATCAACAGCGTGTTCGGCGGGTAGGCGCCGTTGGGAAAGAGGCGCGGAAATTCGCGCAGGCGGTATTTCATGAATTTCGGGATGTCCTGCGAATGCACCATGTACGTGGTGAAGGCGACGACGTTCGCGAAATTCGCGCCTTGCGACGTCAGCGCCGCCTCGATGTTGGCGAAGATCTGGACGCATTGCGCATCGAAGTCGTCGGCGCCAATGGCCTTGCCGCTCTTATCCACCGCGACTTGGCCGGCGATGAACAGGAACTCGGAGGCCTTGACCCGCGCGATGTGCGAATATTGCCCGAGCGGTTTTCCGAGCGCGTCGGGATTGAGGAACTTGATGCCGGCCATGGGAGTTCCTTCCGCGAGACGCATTCGGTCATTGGACCGGTGTTGCGTTCCCTATTTCTAGGACGGCCGGCGCCGCGAAACCAGTGCGATCGGCGGCGCAAATCGCTACGCCGTCGAAAATTCCGTCGCGAGCAATCCACAAGGGCGCCATGTCAATGCCACAGGCGGCGTCTTCGCTGTTGCCTGCCTGATTCGCCCGAGGTTGCCGGAATTGAATTGGCTGGCGGCGTTTCCTGGCGGGTCGATTTTTCGTTGTTAAGGACATCCGCGAATGCGATTTCTTGCGGTTACCGGCGCGTTGGCCATCGTCGCCGCCCTTGGCGGGTTGCTCTATGTCCTCGGCGGCAATTACAGCGTCGCCGCGGCGCGGCCGAATTTCGGCATCGTCACCTGGGCGATCGGCGCGATCCGCGATTCCTCGGTCAGCAGGCACGCGGATGCGATTACGGCGCGCGCGCCCGACGACATGGCGACGGTGCGCGCAGGCGCGTGGATCTTCGCCCAGGACGGCTGCGCGAATTGTCACGGTGGCCCGGGGATCGGCCCGGCGAAATTCGCCGAAGCCATGCGTCCGCGTCCGCCGGATCTGAAGACCGCGGGCGAAAAGCACGATGCCGCGCGGCTCTTCTGGATTATCAAGAACGGGATAACGCTGACCGGCATGCCGGCCTATGGCGCGCTGCGCAAGGACGAGCAGGAATTGTGGTCGCTCGTGGCTTTTGTGCGCAATCTGCGCTGGATATCGGCTGCCGACTACGCAACCTGGATCGCGCCCGGCATGCCCGCCGCCGAGAAACCGCCCGCCAAGCCGGCGGCGAAACCGCGCGCGACGATTGGCAAGAAATAACCAGCCGGCGCCGGTTGCACGTCAGGAATTCGGCGTCACGCCACTTCGGTGGTCTTGACGACGGCGGCTTTCAGATATTTCAGCATCTGACGCATCTCGGTGACTTCGGCTTCGAGCTTGCGCACGCGCACCGCGAGATCATCGGCGTCAGCCGATTGACTTGGCAGCGGCGCGTGCTCGGCGGCATCGACGAAACCGACACCCATCTCGTCGCCGTGACGCCAATGCACGCGCGCGCGGAAGGTCTCTTCTTTCTGCGGGATATAAAGGTCGACCGCATCGGGGATGCTGACCGTGCCGGAAAACACGAGCCTCGCGCCATGGGTCGAGATGTCGCGGATCAGGCAATCCACGGCCGAGCGGCGGTTGTTGAAAAAGGCGCGCGCCCGCAGCAGGCTCTTTTGACGCGGCACCCTGCGGCGTTCTTCCATTGCTCTCCTCGTTTCCGGAACGGCCGGTATGGCAACACTAATGCCGCTGTATTAAGGATCTCTTTACTGCGCCCGCTTGGCGCAAACGAATATGGGGTGAGGACGGCATGAGCGGCGGCGTCACATATCGTGGTTCGATTTATCCCTGGCAGTGCGATCACATGGGTCACCTCAACGTGATGTGGTACGCCGCCAAATTCGACGAGGCGACGTGGAATTTTTTTGCCTCGCTCGGATTGACGCCGTCGTTCCTGCGCGAGTCCGGCCGCGGAATGGCGGCGGTGCAGCAGAACATTTCGTACCGGCGGGAATTGATCCCCGGCGACATTGTCGAGGTGACAAGCCGAGTCCTCGAGATCCGCGAGAAGGTGTTGCGCTTCGTGCACATATGCGAAACGCCGAGACTGGCGAGATCGCGGCGTCATGCAAACTCACCGCCGTCCACATCGATCGGGACAAGCGCAAGTCATGCGCTTTTTCCGATGCGATCCGCGCCGCGGCGGCACAACAAAAAAAGACATGACGAAATCGCGGGCGCAGGCGCCTCGCAATCCGCAAATCTCATTGTTATCAATTCAGGAAATATCTGAATGGAAAATCAAGGGGCGCCGGGGTCTCAGGCGTCACCACCGTGCGCGATCGCGGTGCGCGCTTGACCACCGGTTTTACCGCGGGTTCGCTTTCCTTCGGGGGCTCTTGGGCTTCGGCTTTGTTCGCCTGCCGATCATCGGAGATCGAGGCGGTGGAACTCACCGCGCCCTGGTTGATTTCGGACGGCGTGGCCGTGGCGGCACCGGAAGGTACCGTACTCGGCGCGGGCGTGCTCGCGTTCGGGACCGGAATAATGATCGGCGCGATATAGGGCCCGCCGGTGCCCGAAGTCTGGCGCTCGGGCCCAACGATTTCGCTCACGGCGGGTCGCGTGGGGGCGATGAGGCGAACGTCTGCATTATGCGCAAGTCGAAACGTTGCGACGAGGGCAAAGGCCAAACCCGTGATCAGCAGGCAAGCCAGCCCCGCGCCAAAGAGGAATCGCAGGCCAAGTAGCATCGCGTCGTCTCTTCACCGTCCAGCGGCGAATCGCGGTTCCGCACAATAACTGAGTCGCAGCCGATCGGTAGGGTTGTAATGTCCCTTAGACCCCTCATCTCTCGTGGGATTCCAATTTCTTGACCGAGCCTTGCTGGATGCGGCACGGGGCGGGAGATTGCCGCGCAACACCCGGCATTGGTAACGTGCCGCCCGCTTCACCCGGCGCGGGACGAAAGGAAAGGGCCCGTAGCTCAATGGTTAGAGCCGACCGCTCATAACGGTCTGGTTGGAGGTTCGAGTCCTCCCGGGCCCACCATTCTTGCCGCAGGACACCGTATCCAAGATGAGTATCCAAGATGAATCGAATGCGGTGAGGTTCGGGGACGTTAAGTTATCGCCCTTAATCGAAGCAAACGACGATAGGAGAAAAGACATGGGCGCCAAGATCATGTTCAAACGGCCCGACGGAAAGCAGGCATCCGGGTACTTGGCCAATGCGCCGCAAGCCAGCGCCTCCGGGGTCGTCGTCATCCAAGAATGGTGGGGCCTGCAAGACCAGATTAAAGGCATCTGCGAGCGCCTCGCAACGGCGGGTTATCATGCGCTTGCACCCGATCTCTACGCCGGCACCGTTGTTCCTTACCATGACGTGGAGGCGGCGAACCGGGAGATGAGTTCGCTCAATTTCCTCCAAGCAACCGATCAGGACGTGCGCGGTGCTGCGCAACACCTCAAGGCGAAGGGTGCAAAGGTCGGGTTGACCGGCTTTTGCATGGGCGGGGCGATCACTATTCTCGGCGCCATTCGCATTCCGGAATTCGCGGCGGCCGTCTGTTTTTATGGCATTCCCCCCACCGATGTCGGCAAGCCGGCCGACATTCGGATTCCCTTACAAGCGCATTTCGCCAATCAAGACGACTGGTGCACGCCGAAAGCGGTGAATGACTTCGAAGCGGCGCTCAAAGCCGCCGGGAGGCCAGCGGAAATTTTCCGCTATGACGCCAAGCACGGTTTTGTGAACGAACAGCGCCCTGACGTTCATGATCGGAAGGCGGCGGAGCTGGCCTGGGAGCGCAGCCTCGGCTTCTGGAAGAAACACCTCTAGCCTTGCGATTGAAGCGGCCACAGCTCGGATTCAAACAAAACGTTTCAGACTCTAGAAACTCAAGGCTTCGAAGGTTACACGAATGTCGAAAATTAATCCCAACCCATTCACGACGCGACCGGAAATTGAGGGAACCTTCGGCGTTGTCGCGTCGACGCACTGGATAGCCACGGCCGTTGGGATGTCGATCTTGGAGAAGGGCGGCAACGCTTTCGACGCCGCGGTCGCGACTGCGTTCACGCTTCAGGTGGTCGAGCCGCATTTGAACGGACCGGGCGGCGACGTGCCGGTTATTTTGTATGACGTGCGGCGCAAACGTCCGGAAGTGATCTGTGGCCAGGGACCGGCACCGGCGGCGGCG
>JACQTM010000096.1 GCA_016210825.1 Hyphomicrobiales bacterium | reverse complement strand
TACGCGACGCCAAGCTCTACGAGATCGGCGCCGGCACGAGCGAAATCCGCCGTATGCTGATCGGGCGGGAGATTTTCGAAAAGACGAAGTGAACCCGCCGTCCGATTATCGGGCCGGGTGAGGGGCACCTTTTCGCGATAAACTCGCGCGCGAAGGGGATTCGTCATGCGCGCCCATTTCATTCTGCTCGTGGTCGTTTCCATCGCCGCCCTTTGCGCCACCGCCATTCCAGCCGCGGCGCAGAACCGCAAGCCAACCGAGAAGGAAATTCTCGCCGTCCGCGATTGCGTAAAGGCGAGGGCGGGCACCGAGGATGGCGGCGACAGCTGCATGTTCACCCTCGTCGCCAGCCCTTGTAGCGAAACGCCTGAGGGGAAAAGCAATCTCGGCACCGCCGATTGCTATCGCATCGAGCGGACGATCTGGGACGAAATGCTCAACGAGAATTATGGGCTCCTGCAGCAAGAGCTTGAGAAAAATCAGAAAGACAAGCTGCGGGACATGCAGCGCGCCTGGATCGTCTCGCGCGACCGCACCTGCGAATTTTTCCAGCACAAGATCCAGGGCTCCATGGCGGTGCCCATGGAAGCCGCCTGCCTTCTGCGCGAGACTGCGCGCCGGGCTTTGCTGCTGAAGCGGCTTGAAGGGCTATAGGCCAATGGCCTACAGATGGTAGATATTTATAGTTCATTGGCATACTAGTTCTATGGCCCATATTCTCGAATCGGCTATACTACATCTATGGCTGAAACCCCACCCCGGCGCTTGCGGCTAAAGGCCGACGGCCGGATCGTCGAAATCCTTTCGGACGGCAGCGAATGCCCGCTGCCGGTCGAGGAGCCGATGGCTATCACCCCCTCGGCTAGGCTCGCCGCTCTGGCATCGGCGGTCGGGATGTCCGCTACGCCGGCTGCTGAGACCAAACCAAGGCTTGCCGCATCCGAGCCCGACGCCGCCTATGCCCGGCGGATTCGCGCGGCGACCAAACTGACCCAGGCTGAATTCGCCGCCCGGCTCGGCGTGCCGATCGAAACTGTGCGCAACTGGGAGCAGGGCAAGCGCTCGCCGCGCGGGCCGGCTCGCGCGCTGCTCAAAGTGATCGACAACGCGCCCGATCTTGCTTTCGCGATATTGAGCCCAAAGCCACCCATTTAACCCCACCAGAATTATCGATTATTGCCAAAGATATATGTCTTTGCCATTTATGATTGTTTATGCCATATTTATTGGATGAGCCATAAACCGCGAAAACCCAAAGTCCAATCCGGTTTCTCGGAAGAGGGCCAATCAACCTACAAGCCTTCAATGCAACAGACCGTAGAACTTGGCGCCGGCGGACGGCTGGTGATTCCGGCACCGATGCGGGAGGCGCTGGGGATGAAACCGGGCGATCGCCTCAATGTCCGTCTCGAAGGTCGGGAACTTCGTATTTACTCTCTGGCCGAGGGATTACGCCGCGCCCGCGCCATTGTGCGCAAATTTGTCCCGGAGGGCGTGAGCCTTGTTGACGAGTTGATTGCCGATAGGCGGCGTGAGGCGGAGCGAGAACGCAAAGACGCCGAGAATGGATAGGGTGGTTCTCGATGCGTCCGCGATTTTGGCTTCGATAAACGAAGAGCCGGGATACAAAGTCGTGGATGACTTCATTGAAGGCAGCATCATATCGTCCGTTAATTTCTCGGAGGTCGTCACCAAGCTGACTTTGCGCGGGACAGCGCCGGACGAGATTGAAGCGGCATTGGATAATTATCCTGTCGTCGTTGAGCATTTCGACCACCGTCGTGCGATCGATGCCGGCCTGCTTGCCGAGAAGACCAAGCGCCGTGGCCTCTCGCTCGCGGATCGCGCTTGCCTTGCGCTGGCGCTGGAATTGAAATTGCCGGCCGTCACGGCTGACCGTGCCTGGACCGCTCTCGACCTGCCGGTGAAAATTCGCGTCATTCGCTGAGCGGGGCCGCGTTGCACGGCCACGGCTTGGCATGTTCATCGGCGCGCGGCATTCTGCCGCCGCTCCGCGCCCGCAACCAGGAAATCCAGGAGAGCCCGTCATGCCCACCGTGCCGATGGTCGAAAGTCACGGCGCCCGCATTCCGCAAATCGGCCTCGGCACCATGACGCTGAAGGGGAAGGTCTGCGTCGATGCGGTCTCGGCGGCCTTGAAGATGGGTTATCGCCATCTCGACACCGCGACCTTCTACGATAACGAGCGCGAAGTGGGCGAGGGTCTTCGCGCCTCCGGCGTGAAGCGCGACGAGGTGTTCGTCACCACCAAGGTGCGCCATACGGACTTGAAGGCCGACGATTTCGCCCGCGCGGTGGACAAGAGCCTCGCGGTTATGCAACTCCCGGTCGTCGATCTCCTGCTGATCCATTGGCCCAATCCGCAAGTGCCGATGACCGAGAGCATTGGCGCATTGTGCAAGGCCAAGCGCGAGGGCAAGACGCGCCACATCGGCGTCGCCAATTTCACCGTCGCGCTTCTCGACGAAGCAGCGAAGCTCGCGAGCGAGTCGCTGGTCACCAACCAGATCGAGGTTCATCCGTTCCTCGATCAGAGCAAGGTGATCTTTGCCTGCAAGCGGCATGGCATTGCGGTGACCGCCTACTGCCCGATCGCGCGCGGTAAGGTTCCCGGTGCCGAAGTGCTCGAACGCGTCGGTAAGGCGCACGGCAAGAGTTCGGCGCAGATTTCGCTGCGCTGGCTGATTCAGCAGGAACTGATTCCAATCCCGCGTACGGCGACGCCGGCGCATCTCGCCGCGAATTTGGCGGTGTTCGATTTCAAGCTGTCCGGCGCCGAGATGGCGGAAATCGCCAAGCTCAGGCGGCCGAACGGGCGCGTGGTCAATCCGCCGCAAGCGCCGAAATGGGATACATGAGGCCGAATTGAGCGCGCACATCATCGAGGCCAAGGGCGCGAAGATTCCGCTGGTCGGCTTGGGCACCTGGGAATTGCGCGGCCGCGACTGCGCGCGCCTCGTCGAGCAGGCGATCCGCCTCGGCTACCGCCACATCGACACCGCGCAGATGTATGCCAATGAGCGCGAGGTAGGCGAGGGCGTGCGCGCCTCCGGCAAGCGCTCGGAGGTCTTCGTCGTGACCAAGGTCGAGCCCGGCAGCCTGGCGCCCGCGGCGCTCGAACGTTCGGTGAAGGAGAGCCTCACCCATTTACGCCTGCAGGAGATCGACCTCCTGTTGCTGCACTGGCCGAACAAGGGTGTGCCGCTCGCCGAGACCATGGGCGCGCTTTGCAAGGTGAAGACCATGGGGCTCGTGCGTCACATCGGGGTTTCGAACTACACCGTGGCGCTGCTTGACGAGGCGAACAAATTGGCGACCGAGCCATTGGTCTGCAATCAGATCGAAGTGCATCCTTATCTCGACCAGTCGAAGGTGATTGCGGCCACGCGCAGCCATGGCATGGCGGTTGTCGCCTATAGTCCGGTTGCACGCGGACGCGCCAAGGGTGACGAGACGCTCGCGCGCATCGGCGTGGCGCATGGCAAGTCGGCGGCGCAGGTATCGCTGCGCTACCTCGTACAACAGGGGCTCGCCGTCATCCCGCGCAGCAGCAAGATCAAGCGCATTGAAGAGAACATCGCGATCTTCGATTTCAAACTGTCGGCGGCCGAAATGACGGAGATTGCCGGGCTTGCACGCGGCGGCCGTATCGTCGATTGGGGCTGGTCGCCGCAATGGGATTGATGCGCGCAAGCTCTGACGCCGCGCTCGTGCTGTTCTCCGGCGGCCAGGATTCCACTGTCTGCCTCGCCTGGGCGCTGGAGCGATTTACCCGCGTCGAGACCATCGGTTTCGACTATGGCCAGCGCCATGCGGTGGAACTCGCCGTGCGCCCCACTATTCGCGAGCGGCTCGCAGCCCTCGATCCGCAATGGCGGGCGCGGCTCGGCGAGGATCACGTCGTGCGTCTCGATGCGCTCGCGGCAATCTCCGAGACGGCGCTGACCCGCGATGTCGCCATCGAAATGGGCGCCAACAACCTTCCAACCACCTTCGTGCCCGGCCGCAATCTCGTTTTTCTGTGTTTTGCCGGCGCGCTTGCCTATCGCCGCGATCTTAAGCATCTCGTCGCCGGCATGTGCGAGACCGACTATTCCGGCTATCCGGATTGCCGCGACGACACCATCAAGGCGATGCAAGTGGCGCTCACCCTCGGCATGGACCGGCGCTGCGTCGTGCACACGCCGCTGATGTGGGTCGACAAGGCGGGGACTTTCGCGCTTGCCAGGGAGATCGGCGGCGAAAACATGCTTGATCTCGTCATCGCGGAAACCCATAGCTGCTATCTTGGCGAGCGTAGCAAGCGTCACCCCTGGGGCTATGGTTGCGGCGATTGCCCGGCCTGCCGCCTGCGCGCCGAGGGCTACGCGCGTTTCATCGCGGAAGGAGACAGGACGGCATGAACAACGACAAGCGGCGACTGATCGAGGGCGGCATATTCCTAGCCGCCTTCGCACTCACCATTCCCGCCGCCAACTGGATGATCGGCCATGTCGGCACCGTCTGCGTGCCCAATGGACCGTGCCTCTTGCCCGTGGCGCCAGGGTTGATGGCGCCGTCCGGCGTGATGATGATTGGGATCGCGCTCGTGCTTCGCGATCTCGTGCAGCGCCGGCTCGGCGCCGGCTTCTCCGTCGGCGCGATCCTTGCAGGGGCGATTTTGTCGGCGGCGCTGGCGCCGCCGGCGCTGGTGCTCGCTTCCGGCGTAGCGTTCCTGTTGTCGGAGCTTGCGGATCTTGCGGTCTACACGCCGCTGGCGCGACGCCGCCTCGTGGTCGCCGTGGTGGCGTCGAGCTTTGTCGGGCTCGTCGTCGATTCGGTCATCTTCCTCTGGCTCGCCTTTGGATCGCTCGACTTTCTCGCTGGGCAGATTGTCGGCAAGGCTTGGATGGTGCTGCTATCGATTCCGTTCGTCTCCTTGCTGCGGCGGCGCGACGAGCGGCTTGGCCTGATGCCGGCGTAGTTATTACAACGCTGGGCAACAAATTTAGATAGCGAAGAGGATTTTCATGAGCGCCGCCTTCGAGACTTTGCGCGAGGTGACGACCGGCACCATCACCACGATGCTGTAGAAGAAAGGCATCCGCCGCACCTGGATGCACGGGCCGATGCCGCTCGTTCCCGGCGGCAAACGCGTCGTCGGGCCGGCCTTCACGCTGCGCTTCGTGCCGGTGCGCGAGGATCTCGCCACGCCCGAGAGCTGGGGCAAGCCGATCTCGACGCGCGCGGCAATCGAGGCGATGCCGGAAGGCTGCGTCGTCGTCGCCGACGCCATGGGGGTGCCGTCGGCCGGCATCTTCGGCGACATCCTATGCATGCGCATGGTCAGGCGCGGGGTTACCGCGCTCATCACCGATGGCGTGATGCGCGACAAAACCGGCGTACTGGCGACGAAGCTACCGGTCTGGTGCACGGGTGTTGCCGCGCCGGCTTCGGTCAACGGGCTTACATTCGTCGGCTGGGAGGAACCGATCGGTTGCGGCGGCTGCGCGATCTTTCCCGGCGATGTCATCGTCGCCGACGACGACGGCGCGGTGGTGATCCCGCAGAACCTCGTCAGCGAGATTGCGGAACAGGGCGCCGAGCACGAGCGCTATGAGGCCTGGGTGGTCAATGAAGTCGAGAAGGGCGTGAAGCTGCCCGGCCTCTATCCGCCGAACGAAGAAACGAAAAAGCGTTACGAGGAGTACAGGAAGAAACGCTGACGGCAACCTCGGGTCATGTTTTTCGTCATGTCCAAGATTCTCGGACTGCTACTGCTGCCGTCGAATATCCTGATCGGGCTCGGGT
>JACQTM010000030.1 GCA_016210825.1 Hyphomicrobiales bacterium | reverse complement strand
GTCAAAAGCGAAGGCGATGCGGTGGTTGTCTCGGCCCAGTGACCGGGTCTCGCTAACGAGCCGTTAACCGCGGTTAAGCAATCGTTAAGCCGCGTCCGTATGGCTCACCCGCAACTAAAATTAAACGCTTCCACAACACACTGCGATCCGTGCCGACAGGTGTGGCTCGCCGAGCCGTGCCTGTCGCGGAAGGCGTTGTCGATGGACGAACTGCTTCAAGAATTCCTGACCGAGACGAACGAAAGCATCGACGTCGTCGGCGTCGAGCTAGTTCGTTTCGAACGCGAGCCGAACAACGCTGAAATTCTGGGAAACATTTTCCGCCTCGTTCACACCATCAAGGGAACGTGCGGTTTCCTCGGCCTGCCCCGGCTTGCGACGCTCGCGCACGCCGCCGAGTCGCTGATGGGAAAATTTCGCGACGGTGTGCCGGTCACCGCCGATGCGGTAACGCTCATTCTATCGACTATCGACCGAATCAAGGAAATTCTCGACGCGCTGGAGAAAAACGAGCGCGAACCCGAAGGCGGCGACGAGGATCTGATCAGCAAGCTGCATCGCATGGCGGATGTGAACGTGGCGGGTGCGGCCCAACATGCGGTCGCCGAAGGTTCGCTGGTGTACCAAGTCCTCGAGCGGCCGCTGCGGCCGGGCGAAGCCTCGCTCGACGAGCTTGAACGCGCCTTCCGCGAGACATCGGGTCCCGAAGCGGTTCCACCGCCGGCGGCGACACCAAGACGGCGCGCAACCGATAAAGATGAAGACGAGAAATCCGAAGGCAAAATCGCGAACCAGTCAATCCGGGTCAATGTCGAGACCTTGGAAAATCTCATGACCATGGTCTCGGAGCTGGTGCTCACCCGCAATCAGTTGTTGGAGATAGCGCGGCGCGACGAAGATTCAGAATTCAAAGTGCCGCTGCAGCGGCTTTCCAATGTGACGGCCGAGTTACAGGAAAGCGTCATGAAAACGCGCATGCAGCCGATCGGCAATGCATGGCAGAAACTGCCGCGCATCGTGCGTGATCTTTCCGCCGAACTTGGCAAGCAGATCGAGCTTGAAATGCACGGCGTCGAGACCGAGCTCGACCGTCAGGTGCTTGAACGCATCCGCGATCCGCTCACGCACATGGTGCGCAATTCCGCCGACCATGCCCTGGAGAATCCGCAGGAGCGCATTGCCGCGGGCAAGCCAGAGAAAGGCACCATCCGCCTCAATGCCTATCATGAGGGCGGGCATATTATCATCGAAGTGTCTGACGACGGACGTGGCCTCAATACGCAGCGGATCAAGGCCAAAGCGATCGCTAATGGGCTCGCGACCGAAGCCCAGATCGAGAAAATGTCCGAGGCGCAGATCCATAAATTCATCTTCACTCCGGGATTCTCGACCGCCGCCACGGTGACGAGCATATCCGGCCGCGGTGTCGGCATGGACGTCGTGCAGACGAACATCGAGCAACTCGGCGGCAATGTCGACGTCAAATCGATTTCCGGCGAAGGCACGGTTTTCACCATCAAGATTCCGCTGACACTTGCGATTGTCTCCGCGCTCATCATTGAGTCGGGCGGCGAGCGGTTTGCCATTCCACAGCTCGCGGTCGTGGAGCTTGTGCGCGTGAAATCGAACTCGGAACATCGCATCGAGCACATCAAGGACACACCGGTTTTGCGCCTGCGCGACAAGTTGCTGCCGCTCGTTGGGCTCAATGGGTTGCTGAATATCGGCGAGCATGCAACTGGGACGGACGAGAAGGGATTTATTGTGGTGACGCAGGTCAGTCATCAGACCTTCGGCGTCGTCGTGGACAGCGTGTTTCATACCGAGGAAATTGTCGTCAAGCCGATGTCGGCTTCGCTGCGTCACATTTCAGCGTTTTCCGGCATCACTATTCTCGGCGACGGCTCGGTGATCATGATCCTCGACCCGAATGGTATCGCGGAAACGATTGGAACCTTAACCGGTTCACCGGCACTTGCCTCCGCTGCGGCGCACGCGGAAGACGAAGCGCGCAAGGCGAAGGGCGATGCAACCTCGCTTCTCGTCTTCCGGGCTGGGACACCGGAGCCAAAGGCGGTGCCGCTCGCACTCGTGACACGTCTTGAGGAAATCGACTGCCGCAAGATTGAACTCTCGAACGGTCGCCATTTGATCCAGTACCGCGGACAATTAATGCCGCTGGTGCGCGTCAACGACAATGTCCGCCTCAAGGAAAACGGTACGCAGCCGCTGCTCGTGTTCTCGGATGGCGGGCGTTCGATGGGTCTCATCGTCGATGAGATCATCGATATCGTCGAGGACCATCTTGAGATCGAGGTCGCAAGTGATCGGGAAGGCGTGCTCGGTTCTGCCGTTATCAAGGGCGAAGCCACCGAGATCATCGATGTCGGTCATTTCTTGCCGCTGGCTTTCGCCGACTGGTTCCGGCGCAAGGATACCTGGCAGGCCGACGCCGCACGCACACTATTGCTCGTCGATCAATCCACATTCTTCCGAAACATGCTCGGTCCCGTGCTCAAGCTTGCGGGATACGATGTCACGCTGGTCGCGAACGCGCAGGAAGCAATGACGACAATCAAGAATGGGCGCAGGTTCGACGTTATCGTCACCGACATCGAGGCGCCGGGGACCGAAGGCATCGCGCTTGCCGAGATGCTGCGTGGCGATCGTTCCTTTGCCCATGTGGCGATGATCGCACTCTCGGCGATGCCGACGCCTGAAGCGATTGCGCGAGTGCGCAAGGCCGGATTTAACGATTTTGTCGCAAAATTCGATCGTCAGGGTTTGATCGCGGCGCTCAAGGAGCAGGCCGCGGATGCAACACAAGCCGCCTAGGACCGTTATGACCGCGACCAGCGACATCATCAAAGACAGCGTCGAATTTGTCACAGTGACAATCGGTGGTCAGTTGTTCGGATTACCCATTGCGCGTGTGCAAGATGTTTTCACGCCCGGAAAAATGACGCGCGTGCCGTTGGCACCGGCTGAAATCGCGGGTGTGCTCAATCTGCGCGGCCGCATTGTCACGGCCATCGACATGCGCCACCGCCTCGATTTGCAGCAACGCGAAACCGGCAGCGAGCCGATGGCCGTCGGCATTGAAGTCAATGACGAATCCTACGGTCTCGTCGTCGATTCCGTGGGCGAAGTGATGAAGCTGCCGGCGGAGCATGAGCCGGTTCCGGTCAATCTCGATGTGCGCTTAGCTCGCGTCGCGTCGGGAATTCACCGTCTCGACGGCCAACTCTTGGTCGTTCTCGATGTGGATCGAGTACTGAACATGGAAATGGGATCGCTCGCCGCATAAAGCGGACGAGCTGAAACGAATTCGAGACGCGCCGCTGGCGCGAAACGGTTGAAAGGTGAGGGTGCGATGAAAACGTGTCTTGTCGTTGATGACTCCAGCGTGATCCGCAAGGTGGCGCGCCGGATTCTCGAAGGTCTGGAATTCCAGATCATCGAAGCCGAAGACGGCGAGCAGGCGCTCGGCGCGTGCGAGAAACTGATGCCGGATGCGATCCTGCTCGACTGGAACATGCCGAAGATGGACGGCTACGATTTTCTGCGGGCGCTGCGGCGTCTTCCCGGCGGCGATCGGCCCAAAGTCGTGTTCTGCACGACCGAGAACGACGTCGCGCATATCGCGCGCGCGCTTCATGCTGGCGCGAACGAATACATCATGAAGCCGTTCGACAAGGAAATTGTCGAAGCCAAGTTCCAGGAAGTCGGTCTGATCTGACCCACTTCCAGTTCGCGTTCGTAACGTAGCGTAAGCGAGTATTGCGTGCCGTGACCGTTGCCCTTACTGACCGGCCCCATGCCCTTGCCGCTGGATCGGCCCCCATTCGCGTGATGGTGGTCGATGACGCGGTAGTCGTCCGCAGCCTGATCGCCCGCTGGATCAGCGAAGAGCCCGGCCTCGAGGTCGTGGCATCGCTGCGCTCTGGGCGTGAGGCCGTGGACCAGATCGAAAAGGTCTGTCCCGACGTTATCATTCTCGATATCGAGATGCCGGATATAGACGGCCTCACAGCGCTGCCATTGTTGCTCGCCAGGAAGCCCGATGTCGCCGTCATCATCGCTTCGACGCTAACGCGGCGCAACGCCGAGATCGGTTTGAAAGCGCTTGCATCCGGCGCGCTCGACTGCATGGCGAAGCCGGATACAACGTCAGCGATGATGGATCCGGCCGCCTTCCGCCGCCAGCTGATCGAGAAGATCAAGCACCTCGGAGCGCGCTGGAAGAAATCGCAGGCAAGGACGGCAAGCCCGCTGCCCGCCGTCAAGCCGGCCGCGCCGCGAACAAGCCTTGCGATAACGGATAAAGCCCCGCCGCGCGCGATCACGCATTCCGCACCGGAAGAGATCAAGCTGCGGCCGTTTTCCATTGCTACGCCGCGGGTGCTCGTCATCGGCGCATCGACCGGAGGACCGCCGGCGTTGCTCGCGCTGATGTCGCATCTCGAGGGCGTCGCCGATCGCGCGCCGATCCTGATTACCCAGCACATTCCGCCGACCTTCACGACCATTCTGGCCGAGCATATCGGACGCGCCAGCGGGCGGCCGACGCGTGAAGCGCAAGACGGCGAGCCAATCCTAGCCGGTACGATCTATATCGCGCCGGGTGGTAAACATATGCGGGTGACGCGTAGGGACGGCGCCGCCGTGATTGCGCTCGACGACGGTCCGCCGGTGAATTTTTGCAAGCCCGCCGTCGATCCCTTGTTCACGTCGGCGGCCAAGATCTGGAACAGCTGGGTGCTTGGCGTGGTGCTCACCGGCATGGGCTCCGACGGAACGCTCGGCGCCTCGGCCATCGTCGGCGCCGGCGGCAGCATCATCGCGCAGGACGAGGCGACGAGCGTCGTGTGGGGAATGCCCGGTTCGGCGGCGACGGCCGGACTTTGCTCGGCGGTGCTTCCGCTCCATGAGATCGCTTCGAGGATTGTCCACGTTTTCGCCGGAGAACGCACTTGACGCCGCACGACTACGATTATTTGCGCGCGCTGCTGCGCAAACGTTCCGGTCTCGTGCTATCCGCAGAGAAGCATTACCTCGTCGAGAGCCGGCTTTTACCGGTGGCGCGTAAGGCTTCCCTCGCCGGTCTGCCCGAACTCGTGCAGAAACTAAAGTCGCCCGGATCGGATGCGCTTGCGATCGAAGTGACCGAGGCAATGACGACCAACGAATCATTTTTCTTCCGTGATAAGATTCCCTTCGATCATTTCCGCAACACCATCATGCCCGCGCTTATCGCGGCGCGCGCCGATGGCCGGCGCATCCGCATCTGGTGCGCCGCCTGTGCGACCGGGCAGGAGCCCTATTCGTTGGCGATGGCATTGAAGGAAATGGGTGGTGCGATTAGCACGCGGCGCGTCGAGATTGTCGCCACCGATCTGTCCAGTGATGTCCTGGAAAAGGCCTTGGCCGGTATTTACAGCCAATTCGAGGTGCAGCGCGGACTGCCGATCCAGTTGCTGGTGCGATATTTCACGCAGGTCGGCGAGATGTGGCAGATCGCTCCCGAGATCCGCGCCATGGTCAAGTTTCGCCAGCTCAATCTGCTGGAGAAATTTTCGCATCTCGGTATTTTCGATGTGGTGTTCTGCCGCAATGTGCTGATTTATTTTGACCAGGAAACCAAAATCGGTGTGCTCAACCGGTTGGCCGAGGTCGTGGCGGCCGACGGTTATTTGTCGCTCGGCGCCGCCGAAACCGTCGTTGGCTTGACGCCGGTTTTCAAGCCGATCCCGGAATTGCGTGGAATTTTCTCGCCGGCGCAAACGACTGTACCGAATACGTCGGCCAACGTCGTCGATTTGGCTGGTGTCCGCACCGCGGCGGTGGCGGGCGCAAACCGCTGAGGTGCGAGGCAAGGGCGGTAGACATTGTTGGTTCGGCAGGATCTACGGATCCGGCAATCTTTCTGCACCAATGCGCTAACTTGGCTTTGGTCACGCTGCCGCAGCACCACAACAGAATCCTCATGGTTGCAGGACTTGCAATCCGGCATCCGTCACGATGCGAATGAGTAAAAAGCACAAAACGGCGATCATCGCCCAGAATAATAACCACGTGATGAACCTGCCGAGCGGATTCTTCAACGGGGCATAAATTGTTCCACAGTTCGGACAACGGACAAAAATATCGTTCATGGATTTCCCGCATTCGGGACATATGACAATCGCCACGGCGACGCTCTCATGCGCGCGTTTATGACATGCGTAGCAGGACGTTGATTCTTTAGTGAGAAGTCTGAAGAACGGAAATACGTGGGTCAAGCCCGCGTACAACGTTGGAGAATTTGGTGGACGAGTTTGTTAGCAGACATTGTATCCGCTGAAAGTTCAGCCCAAGCGGGAGAAGTTACATCCTACAACTATCAAAGCTCCGACAATTCGTTTGACATAGCGAATAACCATTATGCTGTTCGCGCAGTTATCGTGCGACAAGCGCGATGCCGCAGAACCGTGGCAGCGGCCAGGCCGAATAGCAATTTGGACGTCAGGCTGACGGGATAGGGTACGAGGTGAACAAAGTCTGGGCTGATCGGCGGCAGGATGATGAAGAAGTTGGTGATCCATACCCCCGTCAGTGCCGCAAGCGCGAATGCATATGGACCAGCGGCAACCGGCCAAAACGTTGACAGTGTCCGCCACGCGAACACGAGTGCGATCCCGAGCGCCACGGCAAGGGCCATGTGAATGACAATTCCGAGTGCCACCGGGGCCGCCGGCAGCAGCGCGCCCACACCGGCCGCCGTTGTCACACCCCGTGCTAGGTTCGCGGCACTTGCATCAGTTGCGGCAGCGTAAGTTGAGATCCAGATGATTTCCGCCATACCGCCCGCCGCGCCAGCGGCCACGCCGCGGCGCGCGACTGCAATTAGCTCTGCTCTGGTCATTGCATTAGTTCCGTGAATGATCCGGCC
>JACQTM010000095.1 GCA_016210825.1 Hyphomicrobiales bacterium | reverse complement strand
TCGGCCAGCCGGTTCAGGTCTATACGGAGCCCGGCCTGCACGTGAAATATCCGCTGATCGACAGCGTCATTCATCTCGACAAGCGCATTCTCGATCTCGAAAACCCGGCGCAGGAAATCATTGCCTCCGACCAGAAACGCCTCGTTGTCGATGCTTTCGCGCGCTACCGCATCGACGACGCGCTGAAATTCTATCAGGCCGTCGGTTCGATTGAGGGCGCCAATACCCGGCTCTCACCCTTGCTGAACTCGGCCTTGCGCCGTGTGCTCGGCGAGGCGACGTTAACGCAAGTTGTGCGCGATGAGCGCGCCCAGCTCATGGCGCGCGTGCGCGATCAGCTCGACCGCGAAGCCAAGGCCTTCGGCATCACGGTGATCGACGTGCGCATTCGCCGCGCCGACCTGCCGGAGCAGAACAGCCAGGCGGTTTATCAGCGCATGCAAACCGAACGTCAGCGCGAGGCCGCCGAATTCCGCGCCCAGGGCGCGCAACGCGCGCAGGAAATTCGCTCGCGCGCCGATCGCGACGTCACCGTGATCGTCGCCGATGCGACATCGCTGGGCGAGCAAGTCCGCGGCGAGGGCGACGGCGAGCGCAATCGCATTTTCGCCAATGCCTTCGAGCGCGACGCTGACTTCTTCGCCTTCTATCGTTCGATGCAGGCCTATCAAGCGGGGTTGCGCCACAACGACACCCGGATGCTGCTAAAGCCGGACTCGGAATTCTTCCGCTACTTCGTCGATCCGAGCGGCAAGCCGCGATCGGGAGCGCCGGTGTCGCAGCCGCGGCCGGCCCCGCAAGGAAGCCCAGGCGCGACGCAATAGCGCCGAAACTTGAACGCGCGCGGGCCCGGCATGACTGATTTTGTCGTCGCGCTCGGACTCGTGCTCGCTCTGGAGGGGCTGTTGTTCGCGGCCTTTCCCGGCTTCGCTAAGCGGGCCATGGCGAGCGTGATGGAAACGCCGGAAGCGCACATGCGCGTTGTCGGTGTCATATCCGCGGCGCTGGGCGTGATCTTGATCTGGGTCGTGCGCGGGTGATGCGCATTCGGCGCGCGCACGAAGATGTGAATGGCCGCGGGTAGGCGCGACGGGTCGCTATTCCGCCTCAATCCACCGCCTAATTGCGGCAGACATAGTCCGACCTTGCGTCCAGACTCGGCCGGAGGCAGTCTCACCGCAACAGTCGTTTCAGGAGACTAGACGTCCATGGCTGCTCCTCTCGCTTATGTGTTCCGTGCCCTGCGCCGCCCCGCCATCGTCGGGTTCGCGGCGATGGCGGTCGTTTTGCCGCAACTTTCGGCACCGGCGGCGGCACGCGGTCCGGACGCGATCGCCGACGTCGCCGAGACGGTGATCGACGCGGTCGTGAACATTTCGACGTCACAGACGGTGACGTCCTCGCGCAGCGGCTCGCGCGGGACGCCCCAGGTTCCGCCCGGCTCGCCATTCGAGGAATTCTTCGACGAGTTCTTCAAGAACCGGCAGGGCGACAATAAGAACGGCGATCGCTCGCCACGCCGGGTCAATTCGCTTGGCTCGGGCTTCATCATCGATGCCGAAGGCATCGTGGTGACCAACAATCACGTTATTTCCGAAGCCGACGAGGTCAGCGTCATTCTCAATAGCGGCGACAAGCTCAAGGCCGAAGTCATCGGGCGCGATCAGAAGACCGATATCGCGCTGCTGCGGGTCAAGCCGGAAAAGCCGTTGAAGGCCGTGAAGTTCGGCGATTCGGAAAAATTACGGCTCGGCGAATGGGTGATCGCGATCGGCAATCCGTTCAGCTTCGGCGGCACGGTCACCGCCGGCATCGTCTCGGCCCGCAACCGCGACATTAATTCGGGTCCCTACGATAACTACATCCAGACCGATGCCGCCATTAATCGCGGCAATTCCGGCGGCCCGTTGTTTAACCTCAATGGCGAGGTGATCGGCGTCAACACCGCGATCATCTCACCCTCGGGCGGTTCGATCGGCATCGCCTTCGCGGTGCCGTCAAAGACCGTCGTTGCGGTGATCGATCAATTGCGCCAGTTCGGCGAGACGCGCCGCGGCTGGCTCGGTGTGCGCATTCAGCAGATCACCGATGAACTCGCCGAGAGCCTTGGCCTAAAGCAGGTGCGCGGCGCCCTGATCGCCGGCGTCGACGACAAGGGTCCGGCGAAGCCCGCCGGCATCGAGCCGGGAGACGTGGTGATCAAGTTCGACGGCAAGGACATCAAGGAGATGCGCGACCTGCCGCGTATCGTCGCCGATACCCCGGTCGGTAAGGACGTCGAGGTCATCGTCATACGCAAGGGTAAGGAGCAGAAGAAGGCGGTTAAACTCGGCCGGCTCGAGGATGGCGACAAGCCGAAACCCGCGTCGGTGAAGACCACAGAGGAGCCGAAGGAAAAGTCGGTTGTCAAGAAAGCGCTCGGCCTCGACCTCGCCAATCTCTCCAACGATCTGCGCAAGAAGTACAAGATCAAGGATTCGGTGAAGGGCGTCGTCATCACCGGCGTCGATAAATCCTCGAACGCCGCGGAAAAACGCTTGAGCGAGGGCGACGTCATCGTCGAGATCGGGCAGGAGGCGGTGTCGAGCGCAACCGACGTGCAGACGCGCCTCGACGCTTTGAAGAAGCGTGGCAGCAAAACCGCGCTCCTCCTCGTCGCCAACCCTGCGGGCGAGGTCCGGTTCATCGCGCTGAGCTTGCAGTAGATGCTTTACATCCCTCCCCCACTTGGGGGGGAGGGTGATCGGCAAAGCCGATCAGGTGGGGGTGCGCTGGTGGCCACCCCACCCGACTGCTCGCTGCGCTCGCAGCCACCCTCCCCTAAAGGGGAGGGATTTTATTTCTCCACAAACTCCTCCCGCCGATAACCCTGCAAATAGAGCAAGGCCGTCAGGTCGCCGTGATCGATGCGTGCGAGCGCTGCGGCAACGACCGCCGGCTTGCCGCGATAGGCGACGCCGAGGCCGGCGGCCGCGATCATCGGGATGTCGTTTGCGCCATCGCCGGCGACGAGCGTGTCCTCTACGGCGAGTGCGAAACGGCCGCGCAGCTCGACAAGAGTTGCAAGCTTGGCATCGCGGCCGAGCACCGGCTCGGTGACTTCGCCTGAAAACTTACCATTGCCGTCGACTCGCAAAATATTGGCGCGGTTCTCGTCGAACCCGATCATCGCGGCGACGCGCTTCGTGAATAACGTGAAACCGCCGGAGACGAGGCAGGTATAGGCGCCGTTCGCGCGCATCGTGGCGACGAGGGTGGCGCCGCCCGGTGTCGGGCGTATGCGTTTTTCAATCACATCATCGACGACGGAGGTAGGCAATCCCTTGAGTAACGCAACGCGCTCGCGCAGGGCCGGCTCGAAGGCGATCTCGCCGCGCATTGCGCGTTCCGTGATCGCCGCGACATGCGTTTTCAGGCCGACGAAATCCGCCAGCTCGTCGATGCATTCCTGGCCGATCATGGTTGAATCCATGTCGGCGACGAAAAGCTTCTTGCGCCGCTTTTCCGTCCACTGCACTACGACGTCGACCAGCGCGCCGCCGAGCCGGCCACGCACATCATCGGCCAGCGCGCGGTGATCGTTGCCGCCTTCGGGCGTGAATAGGATATCTGCGGCGATGCCCGGGGCGAGCCATTGCGGGGCTCGCGCACCGGCAAGTCCCGCTTGCGCGCGCTTAAGCTTTGCGTCATCGAGCGCGGGCGACGCGGGATTGCAGATCAGGGTAGCGACATGAGTCATCGAGCTAAAAAATATTCTCCCTCCCCCCTTGTGGGGGAGGGTTGGGG
>JACQTM010000099.1 GCA_016210825.1 Hyphomicrobiales bacterium | reverse complement strand
TCGACGGCGACACCGCGCACGCGGTCATCGATCAACGCACGGCAGACACCCGGCGGCGGTGGACTGATGTGATGGCGGCGCCAGCGTGATTTGAGAGAACGAAGTCGGCAATCCGCGGAGCAATCTCGGCGCGGAATCGCGAGCCATTGAACACGCCGTAATGGCCGACCCCCAACTGAAGATAGTGCGCCTTGCGGTCAGCGGGAATGTTGACACACAACGCGTGCGCCGCCTCGGTCTGACCGACACCAGAAATGTCATCCTTCTCGCCTTCGATCGTGAGCAGGGCGCAATTGCGGATGGCAGCCGCATCGACCCGCTGCCCGCGATGGGTCATCTCGCCTTTGGGAAGTGCATGCCGCACAAACACCGTATCGACGGTCTGCAGATAGAATTCGGCGGTCAAATCCATCACCGCGAGATATTCATCATAGAATTCCCGATGCTTCTGCGCAGAATCGCCATCGCCGTCCACGAGATGGAAGAAAAGCTCATGATGGGCGTCGAGGTGCCGGTTCAAATTCATGCTGACGAAGCCGTTGAGCTGCAGGAAGCCGGGATAGACGTCGCGCATCACGCCGGGATGCGGAAACGGAACCTTGGTAATGACGCTACGACGGAACCATTCAATGCCGCGTTGTTCGGCAAGCTTGTTAACACCGGTCGGATTATTGCGCGTGTCGATCGGGCCACCCATCAGCACCATTGACTGCGGCGCATAAGGGTCGTTGTCCGCTTCCATGCGCGCGACTGCGGCAAGCACCGGAACGGACGGCTGACACACGGCAATAACATGGCATCCGCCGCCGAGGCGATGCAGCATGCTGATGACGTAGTCGATGTAGTCGTCAAGATCGAAGCGTCCTTTCGTTTGCGGCACCATCCGCGCGTCGACCCAATCGGTAATGTAAACGTCGTGGTTGGGCAGAAAGGCTTCGACCGTTCCGCGCAACAGCGTCGCGTAATGACCCGACATCGGCGCGACGATGAGCAGCTTCGGCTGCGGCCGGTGTGGCGGATGCTCGAGCATGCGCTCGAAATGCAGGAGCTGACAGAACGGGCGTTCCCAAATGCTGCTGATATGCACAGGCACCCGCTCGCCGCCGATCAGGGTGGATTCGATTCCCCATTCCGGCTTGCCGTATCGCCGCGTCGAGCGCTCGAACAATTCGCAACCGGCGGCGATTGATTTGCCCATCGTTGTGTGCGCGAGGGGATTGAGCGGATTCTTGAAATAGAGCCGTGTCACGTCGGCGAGCGCTCGCGACGGACTAAGCGCAGCATGACTGAGCTCATAGAACCAGTAGAGTGGCGTCGAGAGCATCGGCCCGCTCGCGGCGGGCATTTGCGGTGCCCCACCGAATTCGCCAATCGCCATGCTAGTTGGCCCCCCGGCCATTCTGCTGCACTGCAGCATACTGCTGGGATTTCAGCACCGGGTCAATATGGCGCAAGACCATTCACTAACGGTTACACGGGCCGGCGCGGCAACTTCACTCGCCCGTCTGCATCAGCGACCCGTTGTTTCGGGCGCTATCGACGAGGCGGAGAAACGCGACAACCGCGGCGGCGAAGTAAACCGCGTTCAGCGCGAGCGCCTGGAACATCAGATCAGGGCGGAACACGTTCTCGATCAAGAGCGAACGCATTCCCTCGAACACATAGGTCGGCGGCATTGACCACGATACGATCTGAAGCCACCACGGCAAGACTGCGACCGGGTAATAGACGCAAGCGAGTGGCAACAGAAGGAACATGATCGTCCAAGCCAATCCCTCCGCACCCATCCCATTTCGCAAAATCAAGCCGGAGACCAGGATGCCAACCGCCCAGCTCGTCAAAATCAGGTTGGCGAAGAAGGCGCCAAGCGCCAGGCCCATGCCGTAAAGATTGAAGCCAAAAAATCCGATGGCCAGGAGCGAAACCGGTACCATCCCGACCGCGAGCCGCACGATACTCATGATCATCAATGCCGCGACGAACTCGGTCGCCCGCAACGGACTCATCATCAGGTTTCCCATGTTGCGCGCCCACATCTCCTCCAAAAACGACACCGAGAAGCCGAGTTGTCCGCGAAATAAGATATCCCAGAGCAATACCGCGCCGATGAATGTACCGCCGGCGCGCGCGAAGAAGCCGGCATTTTCCGAGAGATAGAGCTGCAAGAATCCCCACATCAGCATCTGCACCATTGGCCAATAGATAAGCTCGAGCACCCGCGGCCATGACGAACGCAGCAGATACCAATAACGCAACACCATCGCGCTGATGCGATGGGGCGAGAAGACAATATGATTCCGTGCGCTGATCGTCATTGCGCCGCCTCGCGTGCTTCGCCGCGCCCGCGGGCAATATCGAGGAAAACCTCTTCAAGCGTCTCGCGACCGTAGCGCGCTAGGAGATTTACCGGCGTGTCGTCGTCTTCGATGTGTCCCCTCTTCATCATGATGACGCGCTCGCACAGCCGTTCGACCTCCGACATATTGTGCGAGGCGAGCAGTACGGTTGCGCCGCGCTCCTTGCGGTAATTTTCCAGCCGCCCGCGTACCCAGTCAGCGGTATCGGGATCGAGGGATGCAGTGGGTTCGTCGAGAAGCAGCACTTCGGGTGCGTTGAGCAACGACTTTGCCAGGGCAACGCGGGTCTTCTGCCCGGATGAAAGTTTTCCGCATGGGCGATCGATGAGCTCGATGAGATCGAGTTGCTCCGCGAGCGTCATGATTCGCTCGTCGACATTCTCGACGCCATAGAGCATGGCAAACACAGTAAGATTTTGTCGCACGGTGAGTCGCATCGGCATGTCGACATAGGGGCTTTCGAAGTTCATCCGATGCAACACGTGATGCCGCTGTCGCGGCATCTCGGCGCCGAGCACGCGCACACTACCCGAGGTTGGGGTGACGAGACCCATGATCATGGCAATGGTCGTCGTCTTACCCGCCCCATTTCCGCCGAGGAGCCCGGTGATCGAGCCGGGCTCGAGCCTGAATGAGATCCCGCCTACAGCGGCGGCGGTCTTATAGACCTTGACCAGGCGATCGACGGCAATGACGGGTTCAGAGGGACTATTCATGACTGGCTGATTTGCGCAACGAGGCACATTTGATGCTTGCGGCACCGCGGCGCAAGACTGTTACTTTCGAAAAGGGCGGGACTGAAGTTTCAGGAAGCCGCCTGACTCGGTAAGATAGCCACCAATATGGAATTCGATTTGCATCGCTTGCAACTGCCGCGCCGCAACGTGCGCCTCGATACGCTGTTGCGGCTACGCTGGCTCACGGTCGTTGGCCAGACGGCGGCCGTGCTGGTTGTGTATTTTGGGCTCGATTTTGACTTGCCAATCCGGACTTGCCTCACGGTTATCGCGCTCTCGGCTTGGCTGAATATTGCGTTACGCCTGCGTTTTGCCCATGCGCAATGGCTCGAACCCGATCGCACCGCCTGGCTGCTGGCGTTCGATATCGCCGAACTCGCGATTTTGCTGTTCCTCACCGGCGGGTTGGAAAATCCCTTTGCCTTTCTCTTCCTCGGTCCGGTCCTCATCTCGGCCACCGTATTGCCGCCGCGCATGACGCTGTTGCTCGGCGCGTTCGCCATGATGTGTGCGAGCATCCTTGGATTTTGGCATTATCCGTTGCCATGGTCCGCGGATATCCCGCTGGATCTGCCGGGCGTTTATGTGATCGGAGTGTGGCTCTCGATCTTGATCGCGATCGGCTTCATCGGCATCTACGCCTGGCAGGTTACGGAGGAAGCCCGCAAGCTTGCCAACGCGCTGACCGCGACCGAACTCGTGCTCGCGCGCGAACAGCGTCTTTCGCAGCTCGACGGGCTTGCAGCGGCTGCGGCCCACGCGCTCGGTACGCCGCTTTCCACAATCTCCGTCGTTGTGCGCGAGCTGGAGCGTGCGATCGAGCCGAATTCACCCCATGCCGAGGATGTCCGGCTATTGCGCGAACAATCGCAGCGCTGCCGGGATACCTTGGCGAAGCTTAGCGAACTCTCGACCGGTGATGAGTCCTTCGGTCAACTCGTTCTCTCCGCATTGATCGAGGAGGTTGTCGCGCCGCACCGGAATTTCGGCGTCATCATCGACGTCAAAGTGCCGCCGCTTTCCAACGAGCCCGCGGGCGCGCGTAGCCCAGGCATTATTTACGGTCTCGGCAATCTCGTGGAGAATGCGGTCGATTTCGCCAGTCAGCGCGTTGAGATTAACGTACGCTGGGATGAGTACGACATCACGGTGATGATCGGCGACGACGGCCCCGGTTTTGCTCCGGAAATTGTGAATCGAATCGGCGAGCCTTATATTCGCAGCCGGCGGCGGCGGCGTATGTACGGCGGAGAAACGACCGGGCTTGGCTTGGGATTTTTCATCGCCAAGACGTTGCTTGAGCGATCCGGGGCAACGTTGTCTTTCGTCAACCGGCCATCACCACAGCACGGTGCTATGGTCACGGTGCGCTGGCTGCGCGATGAGTTCGAACGTGCGCCAAGAGCTGCCGAATTTCCTCAACGCGTTGCAAATGCATCGTGATGTGGCACTGGATTGTGGTGTTAATTTTGGATGATGAACGACGATGGGATCCGTCGCGGCAACTTTAGGCGAGCGCACTTTGCTGATCGTCGATGACGATAAGCCGTTTCTGGAGCGGCTGGCGCGTGCAATGGAAAGCCGTGGCTTCGCGGTCACGGTTGCCAATTCCGTCGCCAGCGGCCTGCGGGCATTGGAACACGCCGCGCCCGCGTTCGCCGTCATCGATATGCGATTAGGCGACGGCAACGGCCTTGACGTTATCGCGGCGCTGATGCGGCGGCGACCCGATGCGCGCGGGATCGTTCTCACCGGTTATGGCAACATCGCCACGGCCGTGAATGCGGTAAAGCTCGGAGCATTCGATTATCTAGCAAAACCGGCCGACGCCGACGACGTCGTCGCGGCATTACTGGCGGTCGAAGGCAAGAAAGCCGAGCCGCCGGACAATCCCATGTCCGCCGACCGCGTGCGCTGGGAGCATATTCAGCGCATCTACGAATTGTGCGGCCGCAACGTCTCGGAGACGGCGCGCCAGCTCAACATGCATCGGCGTACCCTGCAACGTATCCTGGCGAAGCGCGCGCCGCGCTGAGCCAAAACCCATCGGGATCAGACTATATCGCCGTATGGTCCTGCCGGATCGGCAAGCGCTTGCAGCCGCAGCGCCGCGGCATGGGCGAAGCGCAATAGCATGCTCTTGCGTGTCGGCGGCAACAGGCGATTTTCCGGCGCTTCGTAGACAATCTGCGCACCGAACGCGTCAGCGACTATCAATCCGGCGTCCTTCGGGAAAATCTCGCAAGGCACGTTCGGTGTGGTGGCAAAAAACAACCGGTCGCAATGCAGCCGGTAGCCGGACCATTTCTGGTCGGCACGGAAATCCGCAATCGAAGACTTTATCTCTACGATCCAGATTTCGCCGTCAGCGGACAGCGCCACGAGATCGGCGCGGCGGCCGGACGGCAGCGGCAACTCGCTCACGCAGGCAAAGCCGTGCGCCAGTAACAGCCGCGCAGTGCCTCGCGCAACGGCAAGCGCTGTCTCCGACTGGCGGCCGTCAATGGGAACTTGCTCGGTCCTGACGAGATCGACGCTCATCGCGTGCCTGTTCGCTGCATCGCGGTTGCGTCGTTGGTGCGCTCCGGGAAAGCATTCGCCAGCGCCTCGCGGTTAGCCGTGATGACGCCGCGCTCGGTGATGAGCCCGCTGACAAGCCGTGCTGGCGTCACATCGAAGGCGTAATTGGCGACCGGAGAATCGTCGGGGACCACCCTTACGGTCTCGATGCGTCCATCGGCCGTGCGGCCCCTCATGGAGGCAACCTCCTCGCCTGCACGCTCCTCGATCGGAATTTCGGCGACGCCATCGCCAATCGAAAAATCGATCGTCGGCGATGGCAAGGCAACATAGAAAGGTATGCCGTTGTCGTGAGCGGCCAGCGCCTTCAAATATGTGCCGATCTTGTTGCAGACATCGCCAAGCGCCGTGACACGATCCGCGCCAACGATCACGATGTCCACCTGCCCGTGCTGCATCAGGTGCCCGCCCGTGTTGTCCGCGATCACCGTATGGGCGACCCCTTCCTGACCGAGCTCGAAGGCGGTCAGCGCCGCGCCTTGATTGCGCGGCCGCGTTTCGTCCACCCAGACATGAAGCGGCACGCCCCTGTTATGGGCGGTGTAGATCGGGGCTGTCGCGGTGCCGAAATCGACTGTCGCGAACCAACCGGCGTTGCAGTGGGTCAAGATATTGACGCGCTCACCATTCTTATTCGCGGCGATATCCTCGATGAGCCTGACACCATGGCGGCCCATAGCCTCGTTGATGGCGACGTCCTCGTCGCAAATTTCGGCGGCGCGGCGATAGGCCGCCGCCGCCCGCTCCCCGCGCGGACGATTGCGCACCGCAGCCGTCATCTCATCAAGCGCCCATTTTAGGTTGATTGCAGTTGGGCGTGTCGCCAGCAGGGTCGCGCAGGCGCGCTCCAGATTTTCATCAGAGGCGTCCTCGCGCAACGCAAGACAGACCCCATAGGCTGCGGTCGCGCCGATCAGCGGTGCGCCACGCACCTGCATGGTTTTGATCGCGCGCGCGGCGTCCTCAAGTGTCACAAGCCGCGACATGACGACACGGTGCGGCAATTGCGTCTGGTCAATGATCCCGACCGTCGCGCCGTCTGCCTCGACCCAAATGGTTCGGGTCGCTTGCCCACCAATCTTCATCGTGCCCGATCCGTCATTTTGACCGACTCATATCGCGCTTTACGCCATCGACACAAAGGCTTTTGGTGCGCCGCGATCAAGTTTCCGCTGCAATGCCATTGAAGCGTGGGAAAATGGCGCACAACCAATCATCTTGCTTGCTTTGCTTGGCCATTCTGGCCCAAGATTCAACCCCATGCGGTGGTTTTCAAAGCGCCCAGAGATCGACTACGAGGCGGAATATAATAATCGCGCGCGGGTGCCCGAGCATCCGCAAATCTTCGCGCGTTGGACGCAAGAAGCTGCGACTTTTCGTAACAAGGCCAGCGCGGAGGAATGCGCGGCGCTTGGCCTGACCTACGGACAAAGTAAACGGCAAACCATCGATCTCTTCTTTCCCGATGAATCTGGTACCACGCCGCTGGCGATGTTCGTGCATGGCGGTTATTGGCGCTCGCTTGAGCCGTCTTTATTCAGCCACATGGCGCGCGGCCTGAATGCGCGCGGGGTTGCTGTTGCGGTCGTCGGCTACGATCTGTGCCCTCAAGTTACGGTAGCGGCAGTCATCGACGAGATCCGCAGCGCCTGCCTTTATCTTTGGGGCCGATTCCATCAGCGCATGGTCGTGTACGGCCATTCGGCCGGCGGCCATCTCGCTGCCGCCATGGTGGCGACCGATTGGAAAGCTCTCGATGCCAAGGCGCCGGCCGATCTTGTTCCTGCCGGATATGCAATTTCCGGCGTATTCGACCTTACGCCGCTGATTGGTATCTCAATGAATTCGGATTTACGGCTCGATGAAGAGGAGGCGCGGCGCGTGTCGCCGCAATTCTGGCCCGTGCCGAAAGGGCGTGTACTTGATGCAATCGTCGGTGCAAATGAATCGAGCGAATTTCTTCGGCAAAGCGCCGCAATCGTTGAAACCTGGCGGACAAGCGGCGCACGGACCCGCTACGAAGCCGTGGCAGGCGCCAATCATTTCACCATCATCGATCCGCTCACGGATCCCGATAGCGCGATGGTCGACCGGCTCGCGGAG
>JACQTM010000098.1 GCA_016210825.1 Hyphomicrobiales bacterium | reverse complement strand
GTGTTGATCCTGGCAGGAGCCAGCCGAAAACCACAGCCGGCGAAACGATCAGATCAACTTAATGTCGACACCAGTTGCGTTGCTTGGACTTGGGAGCGCGGTACCGCGGCACCGTCTCGAGCAGACCGATGTTGAGCGCCGCGCGCGTGACATTTTCGGCCCTCTATTCACGCGCTACCCGCAGCTTTTGGATATTTTCGTCAATGCAGGGATCGAGCGGCGCTATTCCGTCGCTCCGATCGAATGGTTCGACATTGCGCAGGGCTGGAACGAACGCACCAGGGTCTATCTCGAGGGCGCTTCCGCGCTCTTCAGCGAGGCGGCGGCGCGCGCGCTAGCCCAAGCTGGCCTTGCCGCCCGCGATGTCGATGTCATCGTTACCGTCTCCTCGACCGGGATCGCCACGCCTAGCATCGAGGCTCGCGTTAGCCATGATATTGGATTTCGTAGCGATGTGATGCGCGTTCCCGTTTTCGGGCTTGGCTGCGCGGGTGGCGTATCCGGGCTTGCCATTGCCTCACGCCTCGTTCGCGCCAAACCGGGAGCGATTGTGCTCATGGTTGCGGTCGAACTTTGCACGCTGGCGTTTCGGCGCGACCGCGGCGCCAAAGCCGATGTTGTCGCGACGGCTTTGTTCGGCGACGGCGCGGCGGCTGCCGTGCTGCAGGCGGCATCGCTCCGCGCCGCGCTTGCCCGGATTGGCGATGCGGGCGAGCATACCTGGCCGCGCACCCTTGACATCATGGGGTGGGCTGTCGATCCCACCGGTTTTGGCGTCGTGCTTTCGCGTGCCCTGCCGCGTTTTGTCGAGCAGAAGCTGGCCACGCCAGCCCGCAATTTCATGAAAAGCGCAACACTCGACCGCAATGCGACGCGCTTCATCTGTCATCCGGGCGGGGCCAAGGTGCTTTCGGCGATCGAAACCGCGCTCGAACTTGCGCCGGGAAACCTTGCGGAGGAACGCGGGATTTTGCGCGACTACGGCAACATGTCGGCGCCGAGCGTGTTGTTCGTGCTTGAACGCGCGCTTTCCAGAAAATTCTCTGGAAAAGCGGTTCTGGCGGCGCTTGGCCCGGGATTCACAGCGAGTTTCCTCGCAATTGAGGCGGGGAATGGGTGAGGGGGCTTGGCTTATAGGTTTCATTGTCGCGCAGCGGGTTTGTGAACTTGCTTATGTCCGGCGCAACACCGCGCGTCTTCTCGCTGCCGGCGCGGTTGAGTTCGGCCGTGCGCACTATCCCTTTATGGTCGCATTTCATGCGGCCTGGCTGATCGGGCTATTCGCGCTCGGCCGTGACCATCACGTCGCCCGCTTGTTGCTGGGTGCGATTATTCTGCTGCAAGCCGGACGGCTATGGGTGCTGATGACCCTCAAAGGACGGTGGACGACGCGGATTATAATTCTGCGTAACGCGCCACTCGTCGCGACCGGTCCCTACCGGTTCATGCGTCACCCGAACTACATGATTGTCGTTCTCGAAATCGCGGTAGTTCCGCTTGCACTTGGTCTGCCAGCTTTTGCGATCGCCGCCTCGCTGATCAATGCCGTCCTGATCTGGCGCCGGATCCAGGTGGAAAACGCCGCGCTGGCGTTGACTGCGGGGGATGGAAACGGCGAGTTCGAGCCGAGGCTATAAGCCCGCCCTTGCCTTGTGCGGATGAAGCCTTTAGCTATCGTCGCGTTCGGCCGTTTATCGGCCGCATCGCCCTTCGGCAACGCGCCCGTAGCTCAGCTGGATAGAGCACCAGACTACGAATCTGGGGGTCAGGAGTTCGAATCTCTTCGGGCGCGCCAATTCTTGTTTGTCGGTACGCGGCGCCGGTAGCTCAGCTGGATAGAGCACCAGACTTCGAATCTGGGGGTCAGGGGTTCGAATCCCTTCCGGCGCGCCACACCCCAACGCATTTCACAATAGTTTTCGATGTTGCCTTTTACATCACGCGATGCACCGGTATCCGCTGCTGAAAAGCTAGCGATGCGATTGTATTGTTCGCCGAGTGCGCAACTCGACCTGAGTCATGTAGTCGCCGATATTGTCAAGCGGACGGTCGCAGTCCAGCGCCTCGATCTTGATATTGGTGAAATCCGCGCTCGTCCCTCGCATACATCGCAAAGGTCTGCTAGTACCGGCGGCACAGCCGATTGCTATGGCCTCTGGCCAAATACGATCCGGGGAAGGGAATGCTCAGCACATTGAGTTCGATGGCTCGTCTGATTGACGAGAAGATCGGCTGGAATCGAGTTGGTTTTCTTCTGAGCATCATCATCATCGCGGTTGCGGCGGTGGTGCTCTTCCATATGCTCCGGGACCTCAACGTGAACGAGGTCATCAAGGCGCTGGCTGAAACGCCAACTGCCAGCATCCTCCTCGCGGGCCTCTTCGTTGCCGCCGGCTATTTCACACTGACGTTCTACGATCTATTCGCTTTGCGCACGATCGGGCGGGTCGATGTTCCATATCGGATCGCGGCGCTTGCCGGATTCACCAGTTATTCGGTTGGGCATAATATCGGCGCCAGCGCGCTCACAGGCGGTGCGGTGCGATATCGTATCTATTCGACCTGGGGCGTCAGCGTGGTTGAAGTCGCGAAGATCTGTTTCGTAGCGGGACTAACGTTCTGGCTCGGCAATGCCACGGTGCTCGGCCTCGGCATTGCCTATACGCCGGATGCAGCGAGTGCGATCGATCAGCTGCCGGCGTGGCTTAATCGCGTGGCTGCAGCCTGCATCCTGATAGCGCTGGCCGGCTATGTGATCTACGTCTGGACCGCACCGCGCCGGGTCGGACGAAGCAATTGGCAGGTTGTACTGCCCGGCGGTCCATTGACGCTGCTGCAGATCGCGATCGGCATCGTCGATCTCGGCTTTTGCGCGCTCGCTATGTATGTCCTGCTTCCCGCCGAACCGAATATCGACTTCGTGATGCTTGCTGTCATTTTCGTGTCGGCAACCTTACTCGGATTTGTGAGCCACGCGCCGGGCGGCATTGGTG
>JACQTM010000008.1 GCA_016210825.1 Hyphomicrobiales bacterium | reverse complement strand
CGCGCCGTAGGACTGGTCGCCTGTGCTTTCGGCAAGACGCCTCATCTCGAAGGCTTTGTCCACAAATGCTTGACGACGCGCGTCGGGAGCCGCGATGGCGCGGCTGACAGGCGCCGTCAGAAGCGCAAAGAGACTTGCCAATGCGGAGCGCCGATCCATGACGAATTCTATGCTGGTGCGCCTGCTTTCACCAGCTTATAGACGATGGAATCCATCAGCGCCTGAAACGAGGCGTCGATGATGTTGGGCGACACGCCGACCGTGGTCCAGCGCTCGCCGTTCTCGTCCTCGCTCTCGATCAGCACGCGGGTGACGGCGCCCGTACCAGCATTGAGGATACGCACGCGGTAATCGGTGAGTCTTAGGCCGTCGATGTATTTCTGATACTTACCGAGATCCTTGCGCAGCGCGACATCGAGCGCATTGACCGGGCCATTGCCTTCGGCCGCCGAGATTAGCGTCTCGCCGCCGACCTTGACCTTGACCACGGCCATCGCAACCGTGACGCGCTTGCCGAGGGCGTTATAGCGCTGTTCGACATTCACATCGAATTGCTCGATGGCGAAATAATCGGGCACGGTGCCGAGGATACGCCGCGCCAAGAGATCGAACGAGGCGTCCGCCGCCTCGTAGGCATAGCCGGCGGCTTCGCGCTCCTTGACCTCTTCGAGCAGGCGGGCGACGCGCGGATCGTCCTTTTTCACTTTGATGCCGATACGCTCGAGCTCGGCCATGACGTTCGATCTGCCGCCCTGATCCGACACCAGGAGCTTGCGCGTGTTGCCGACAGTCTCGGGCGCCACATGCTCGTAGGTCGCGGGCTCCTTCATGATCGCGGAGGCATGGATGCCGGCTTTGGTGGCGAAGGCGCTGTCGCCGACATAGGGCGCGTGGCGGTTCGGCGCGCGATTGAGCATCTCATCGAGCGCCCGAGAAACCTGCGCGAGGTTCTTCAGCTTACCGTCGCCGATGGCGATGTCGAAACGGTCGGTGAATTCCTTTTTCAATTTAAGCGTCGGAATGATGGAAACGAGATTGGCGTTGCCGCAGCGTTCGCCGAGGCCGTTGAGCGTGCCTTGAATCTGCCGCGCGCCGGCGCGCACCGCGGCAAGGGAATTGGCTACCGCCTGCTCGGTGTCGTTATGGGCGTGAATGCCGACATGGTCGCCGGGGATATGCTTGACCACCTCGCCAACGATTTTTTCCACTTCGTGTGGCAGCGTGCCGCCGTTGGTATCGCAGAGCACGATCCAGCGCGCGCCTTCGTCATAGGCCGCCTTGGCGCAAGCAAGCGCGTATTTCGGATTGGCCTTGTAGCCGTCGAAGAAATGCTCGCAGTCGAGCAACACCTCACGGCCCTTCGCCTTGGCCGCGCGCACGCTGTCGCGGATCGAGGCGAGATTTTCCTCATCCGTCGTCTCCAGCGCCACGCGTACGTGATAGTCCCAGGATTTCGCGACAAAGCAGATGGCGTCGGCCTTGGCGTCGAGCAGGCAAACCAATCCAGGATCGTTGGAGGCGGAGCGTCCCGGCCGCCGCGTCATTCCGAATGCCGTGAAAGTCGTGCCGAGCTTGCGGTCCTCGGAAAATAACTGCGAGTCGATCGGGTTCGCGCCGGGATAACCGGCTTCCACATAGTCGATGCCAAGCTCATCGAGCATTCGCGCGATGACCAGCTTGTCGTGTAGCGTAAAATCGACGCCGTTGGTCTGCGCGCCGTCGCGCAAAGTAGTGTCGAAGAGATAGAGGCGTTCCTTGGTCATAGGCGTCTCACGAGAATACGCCGTAAAAATAAAGCGCGAGCAGAATCGCGGCGGCGATCACCACGATCTTGAGCGCGATGTAGTAGAGCCAGTGATGCGGGAACGGCGTGTCGGGTCTCGTCATGGCGCCCCTTGCTTACCGGCCAGCGGCTTTTCCATGGTGGTATTGGCGAACCATTCGCCGCCGAGCGCTACCGTATTGCGCTGCTGCGCGACGAAACCCCGGTGCGCGAAGAAATCGCGCGCGGCGTCGCTTGCGTCCGTGGTCAACTTGGCTGCGCCGCGCGCCGACGCGAGCTTTTCCAGCGCATCGCAGAGCATCGTGCCGAGTCCCTGGCCGGCAACTGCCGGATGGACATAAAGAAAGTCGATCTTGTCGGCGCCTTCAAGCGACGCGAAGCCGACGGGCGAGCCGTTGAGCGTGGCCACGAGCGTCAACTCGTCCCCAAGACGCGCGGCAAACGCCGCTTCGTCGTCCACGGCGGAGACCCAGGCCTCCTGCTGCGCCGGGCTGTAGTCGTCGGCGGTCAACTCCTCGACGCTGGCGCGGAAGATTTCCGCGAGCAGCGGCACGTCGGCCGGTAGCAACGGCCGCAACGCGAATGCCGGATGCGCCCGCGCCATCATCGTTTTGCTCGCATCGCGCAACGCGCCTTCCCCTCTCCCCTTGCGGGAGAGGGAGCTAAGGAGACTCTGTCATGCCCGGGCTTGACCCGGGCATCCATACCGACGTGCATCACATGCGGCACGGCCGTATGGATTGCCGGGTCAAGCCCGGCAATGACAAAATGGGAACCCATCATCGCGCGATCTCCCAGGTGGTAATCGGCTCGCCTGTCTGCGGGTCTTTGCCGTCCTTTAAGACAACGCCCATCTTGGCGAGTTCGTCGCGGATGCGGT